>DEIK01000073.1 GCA_002352425.1 Rhodobacteraceae bacterium UBA2776 | reverse complement strand
ATGAACCTGCATTTCACCGGTGATTTTCACGCCATCACCTCGGCCCATAACCTGCTAAGTGCGATGATCGATAACCACATTTACTGGGGCAATGATCTGAAAATTGACGAGCGCCGCGTGGTTTGGAAGCGGGTTTTGGATATGAATGACCGTGCGCTGCGTGACACTGTGACCTCGCTGGGTGGGGTTGCCAACGGTTTCCCGCGTCAGACCGGATTTGATATTACGGTGGCCTCGGAAGTGATGGCAATCCTATGTCTGTCCAACAATTTGGAAGATTTGCAAAAACGCCTGGGCGATATCATTGTGGCCTACACACGCGAGCGTAAACCAATTTATTGCCGCGATATTCAGGCAGACGGGGCGATGACCGTGTTGCTAAAGGATGCAATGCAACCCAATCTGGTGCAAACGCTAGAGAATAATCCAGCCTTTGTGCATGGTGGCCCATTCGCCAATATCGCACATGGTTGCAACTCGGTGATTGCCACCGACACCGCCCTTCGGGTGTCGGATTACGTGGTGACCGAGGCCGGTTTTGGTGCCGATCTGGGGGCCGAAAAGTTTATGAACATCAAGTGCCGCAAGGCCGGTCTTTCACCAGATGTGATTGTGTTGGTGGCCACGGTGCGGGCGATGAAAATGAACGGCGGCGTGGCTCGCAAGGACCTTGGCCCCGAGAATGTTGCTGCGGTTGTTGAGGGGTGCTCGAACCTTGGGCGGCACATTGGCAACATGAAATCCTTCGGGGTGCCGGTTGTGGTTGCGATCAACCATTTCGTCACCGACACGGATGCCGAAGTTCAAGCGGTGCAGGATTATGTGGCCACGCAAGGTTCAGAAGCGATCCTGTCAAGGCACTGGGAATTGGGCAGCGAGGGCTCGGCGGCTTTGGCCGAGCGGGTGGCGGAAATCGCTGACAGCGGGGTGTCGCAATTTGCGACTCTTTACCGGGACGATCTGCCGTTGATGGAAAAAATCGAACGGGTGGCGACGTCGATTTACCGCGCCACCGAGGTGATTGCAGACAAGAAAATCCGCGACCAGTTGCGTGCATGGGAAGAGGCTGGCTATGGCCATCTGCCTGTTTGTATGGCGAAAACCCAATATTCGTTCAGCACGGATCCAAACCTGCGTGGCGCACCAACTGGGCACACCATCCCTGTCCGTGAAGTGCGTCTGTCGGCGGGGGCAGGATTTATTGTTGTGGTTTGCGGGGACATCATGACGATGCCTGGGTTGCCCAGTCGACCAGCCGCAGAAGGCATTATGCTGAATGATGTTGGCGAAATCGAAGGGTTGTTCTAAGACAAGCGCAAGCGCATCAGTCATCTAACAACGGGGGCCATCATGACGGCTAGTATTATCGACGGCAAAGCATTCGCGGCAACGGTACGGGAAAAAGTGGCGGTGCATGTGGCGCGCTTGAAAGCGGATCATGACATTCAGCCCGGGTTGGCTGTGGTGTTGGTGGGGGAAGACCCTGCCTCGCAAGTCTACGTGCGCTCCAAAGGAAAGATGACAACCGAGGTTGGCATGAACTCTTATGAGCATAAGCTGGATGTTGACACCTCCGAGGCAGATTTGTTGGCGTTGATTACCCAGTTGAACAATGATCCAGCAGTGCATGGGATTTTGGTGCAACTGCCACTGCCAGATCACCTGAACGAGGATTTGGTGATCAATTCGATTGATCCGGCCAAGGACGTTGACGGGTTTCACATTTCCAATGTCGGGTTGCTGGCGACGGGGCAAAAATCAATGGTGCCTTGCACGCCGCTTGGCTGTTTGATGATGTTGCGCAACCATCACGGGTCTTTGTCAGGATTGAATGCAGTTGTGATTGGGCGCTCGAATATCGTTGGCAAACCAATGGCGGCGCTGTTGTTGGGTGACAGCTGCACGGTGACGATTGCACATTCGCGCACCAAGGCTTTGCCTGATGTGGTAAAGCGGGCGGATATCGTGGTGGCCGCTGTGGGGCGGGCTGAGATGGTGCCGGGTGACTGGATCAAAGACGGCGCGACGGTGATTGATGTGGGCATCAACCGGATTGATGCGCCCGAGCGCGGCGAAGGGAAAACGCGGCTGGTGGGGGATGTGGATTTTGCCGCGGCGTCACAGGTTGCGGGGGCGATTACGCCTGTGCCAGGTGGTGTTGGGCCGATGACGATTGCTTGTTTGTTGGCCAATACGGTGACGGCGTGTAGCCGCGCCAACGGGTTGGTCGAACCTGAAGGGCTGACGGTTTAACCTGCCCCCCACCATGCCCCGCGGAATATTTCGCGGGGTGGTGACGGGGGAGGCGAGGAAAGCCGTAAGGCTTGATGAGCGGTTGCTAGTCTTTGAAATTTGGCGCGCGTTTTTCGAACCCTGCCATCAGCGATTCAATTTGGTTTGGACTGCCGATCAGGCGGTCTTGGGCGGCAGATTCGGCCAATAAGACCTCATCGTCTGGCAGAAATTCCGTGGCCCGGATCATGGCCTTGGCCTCGCGCACAGCACCCGGGCTGCGGTTGGCGATTTCTGCGGCCAACGCAAGGGCGCGCGTCATTGGGTCATCGGCAATTTCGGTGACGAATCCCCAGTTCAGGGCTGCCGTGGCGTCAAAAACTTCGGCCGTATAGGTCAGCCGTTTGATCACATCTCCGCGGGCCAGTCCACGCATCAAAACCATGCCACCCATGTCCGGGACCAATCCCCATTTACCCTCCATGATCGAGAACTGTGCATCAGGTGCGACGACGCGTATGTCGGCCCCGAGCATGATCTGGAAGGCTCCGCCGTAGGCATAGCCATGCACGGCTGTGATGACCGGCATTGGCAGGTCAGCCCAGACCATTGCGGCCCGTTGAAACAGGTTCGAGAGCCCATGGCTGCGGGCCATGATGCCGCCTGCTTTGGCGACTTCGCTGATCAGCAATTGGAACGTCGAGGTGTCTAGGCCCGCCGAAAACGCAGGCCCATCGCCGCATAGAACCACTGCCCTGATATCGCGCCGTTCCATCAGAGTTTCACCAGTGGCAACGATCGCGCTGATCATATCCAGATCCAGTGCATTTCGCTTGTCGGGACGGGTTAGCGTGACGGTGGCAATGTTACCTGTCACCTCTAAATGAACGCGTTCAGACATCAGTGAACGATCTTTTCTTCTTTGACGAACATATTGGCCCACGCGCGGTCTAGCAGGTCTGGGTTCATTTGGTGCGGTATGCCTTCAAAATCGCAAATCGAGGTCATCTGGTCGAGTAGGAATATCGGCTGGTAATTGGCATAGACGTTGTCGATCGTTGGATATTTCTTTTTCAGTAGATGCACCAAGGTGGCTTCGTCGAGAGCCATCTTTTTCTTGCGGGCCATCATGGCGAAAATTTTCAGGAAATCTTCTTGGGTGGGGCCGTCGATTTTAATTTTGAAGAAGATCCGGCGCAAGGCCGCCTTATCGAAGATTTCATTCGGGTGGAAGTTGGTCGAGAAAATCACCAAAGTGTCAAAAGGCACGGTGAATTTTTCACCCGATTGCAGCGCCAAAATATCTTTGGATTCTTCCAGTGGTACGATCCAGCGGTTGATCAGCGCCTGCGGGGGTTCGGCCTGTCGCCCAAGGTCATCCACGATGAACACGCCGCCGGTCGATTTCAGCTGTAGGGGCGCCTGATAGGTTCGTGCTGTTGGATTGTAAACCAGATCGAGCATCTCAAGCGAAAGCTCACCACCGGTGATGACGGTCGGGCGTTCGCAGCGCACGTACCGTGTGTCATAGCGGTTGCCTGTGCGGCGTAGGCTGTTGGGATCATCCACTTG
Organism: Rhodobacteraceae bacterium UBA2776; assembly: GCA_002352425.1. Lineage (GTDB taxonomy): Bacteria > Pseudomonadota > Alphaproteobacteria > Rhodobacterales > Rhodobacteraceae > Profundibacter. Next base: position 9,279 of record DEIK01000073.1, on the reverse strand, counting down.
TTCCTCGGCTGCGCTGTGCACGATGGGGTCATAAACCGTGATAACCTGGCCTGCGTATTCCAGCGCGCGGGGCACATATATTTTATCGCCAAGCGCATCGCGGATGCCGTTTGAGATAGAGGATTTACCGTTGCCGGGAGGGCCATACATCAAAATAGAGCGCCCTGATCCAACCGCAGGGCCCAGCTGGTCCAGCAGATCGTCGGGCAAGATCAGATGCCCCATCGCGCCGGTTAGCTGATCGCGGGTGATCTGGATGTTGCGGATTGATTGGCGTTTGACCTGTTCTTTGTAGACATCCAAAGGCACCGGCATCGCGCCATAATATTCAGATTGCGACAGCGCATCCAGCGTGCGTGATTTACCGGCATCGGTCAGCTGATACCCCATTTCGCCACCAGAGCCGGCATGCAGTGTACCTGTGGCTTCGAGCATTTTTTGCTCGCGGGTCAAGTCGATCAATTCCTGTGTCACAGGGACTGGCAAGCAGACCGAGGCCGCGATTTCCGTGACCATTTCCAAGTTTTGGCGGAACATGGTTTTCAACAGGATGTCACGCATCATGACCGTCGAGAGGCTCATCTCGCTCATCCGTTTGGGGGCAGGGGGGGCGAGAACGCCATTCGTTTCCATATTCATGGGCTATACCTGTATTTGTTTTTGCGCTGCTTATTGTATTTTTTCGACAATTCTACTGCTGATATGTCAATTGGACAACAAAAACCGAGGCTGCCTATACCTTTTGCTATGTTTCATCGCTAATGTTGCTAAAAAATTAACAAAACAACACATAAAGCAAACGGGGGCAGGGATGAGCAAAGTAAATCCTGCAAAATTATTAGGCTTTTTAGTCGCTGTGCTGGCTGTAATGGGCGGATTGGCCGTGCTGAAGGGCGCGTTGCTGATTGGCAAACACGAGGCTGACACGCTGCATTTGCTACAAGTCGTGTTTCGGATGGACGCGGGGCAATGGCCGCATCTGGATTTCATGACGCCGATTGGGGTGTTGGCCTTTGTGCCAATCACTTTCTTTATGGGGCAGGGTGCTGGGGTTGGTCACGCGATCATTTATGCGCAAATTGCGCTTGGTATGGTTTTGTTGCCCGCTGTTTGGTGGGTCGGGTTCAGCCGGATGCAGGGGCTGGTTGCCTACCTGTTTGGCGGTGTGGTTTTGGTGCTGGTTCTGGCGCTGGCCTTCGGGTTGAGCGAGCCGACGATATCAATTTCGATGTATTACAACCGCTGGGCCTGGGCGATTTCATTTGTGGCAATCGCGGTGGCAATCCTGCCGACCTTGGGACGCGCGCGGCCTATGATCGATGGGGGGATCATTGGGCTTTGCATGGTGGCATTGCTGTTGTTGAAGATGACTTATTTCGTTGGATTTGCGCCTGCAGTGATTGTCGGGTTGGCTGTACGAAAATCCCATAAGGCGCTGGGTGTGGCCTTGCTGGTCGGTCTGATTGTGATGGGCATTGTGACCCTGTTTATGGGGCTTGCATTCTGGCAGGCCTATCTGGCTGATTTGCTGGCAGTTGCGGGGTCGGACGTGCGACCACAGCCGGGCGAAAGCCTGGCAACGGTGATCATGGGACCGGCCTATTTGGGGGGCACATTGGTGGCCGTTCTAGGGGTGTTGTTGATGCGCCAGACCGAGGATCAGGCCAGCGGTGTTGCACTGTTGGTTTTGGTGCCGGGGTTCATTTATGTGACGTTCCAGAATTTTGGCAATGATGCGCAGTGGTTGGGGCTGTTGGCGGTTTTGTTGTTTGCGCTGCGACCCGCAGTCGGTGCGTTGAACAGCCGTGGCTGGAATCTGCGCGGGGCGTTGACGATGGTTGCGGTGGCGGCTCTTGTGATGGCTGCGCCCTCCTTGATCAATTTGGCGTCGAGCCCTTTTAGCCATTTCCGCCAAAACGCGGCGTGGTATGAACCGGTTTTACCACGCATGCAGGCCCATCATGATATCATGGTTCCGACTGTGCGAACCAGCCGTGTTGAAGGACGGGTGGCGATGCTGGACGTCGGTTTGCATCATCTGACCGAAGGTGCAATGCGCGAAAAACCCGCCAGTTTATTGGGCGAAGGCTTGCCGCGTTGCGAGTTAGAGATGGGCTTGCCGGGGTGGATTGATGCTATTGCTCAAGATCTGGAACGTACTGGGTTGACCAAGGACAAACAGATGTTTGTGGCGGACGCGTTTTCCAGCCATTGGTTGTTTGGGGATTTGGCGCCATTGCAGGGTGGCGCGCCGTGGTATTATGGCGGCTTGCCGGGGATTGAGGCTGCGGATTATTTGTTGGTTCCACTTTGCCCTGCTGAACCGGATATCCGCAAACAAGTGCTTGAGGCTATTGCGGCGCGGGATGATATTTCACTGACGGAAATCCGCCGCACTGGGCTTTATGTGCTGTTGGATATTATGCGTTAGACATGAAAAAGCCCGCCTGAGTCAGGGCGGGCTTTGGTCGGTATTTTTGCGGTTTTTCTATTGTCCGTAGACCGTACCAAGCGCGAGGTAGGCGACCAATGCACCGCCAAGGGCAAAGCCCATTGGGAACTCTTTGTTGTCCCAGCTTTTCCAGTCAGGGGTCAGCTTGCGAAAGGCTTTGCTGCGCTGAAAAATGCGGTGGATGATAAGCGCGACCAACACAACGGCAGCCAATAGATACAACATCTTAGCGGCGTCGCCCCAAGCCACAAAAGGCGCCATAGCGGCGGCGAATTTCGCGTCACCTGCCCCTAATAAACCCATTGTGCTGCAGATAAACCCAATGACCAAGATCACGGCCAAATGCGCATAGCGCCACAGGTATTCATCTGTCGGTAGGACGAAAAAACCAATGACAACAAACACCGCAAACAGCGCCAGAACGGCGACATTTGGGATTTTCATGAACTTCATGTCGTTCCATGCCACCCAGATCGAAATCAGGGTGGCAAAAGGCAGGAACCACATCGCGGACCAAGACGTGATGACCATCTGCATCAGTTCGACACGTTGTTTTCTAGCGCTTCAAGCGAACGCACCGCGGCTTCGAAATGCTGAGGGTGCGTATCAATTGCGTCTTTCAACAAGCCTTTGCCGGTGGTGACGTCGCCCTGTTTGATTGCGGTCAGTGCCAGCGAATGCAGCAATTGAGCGCGTTCAACCTGCGTCATAGGAATAACGGGCAGGGTGTAAACACGCTGTGCGCCGCGGGCTAAAACCAGGTTGTTTTTGGCGGTGTAAAGGCCTTTGTCATAGGTCAGGGCCTCGGTAAACAGGCGCTCGGCGTCTTTGTAATTGCCGCGGGTCAGTTTGGAATAACCCCAGTTGTTTAAAACACTGCCGGGATTTGTTGTCATGCCTGACGCCGTTTCATAGAAACTGTCGGCCTTTTTCCAATCCTTGTTGCTGTCGGCAACCATCGCCTCAAGACGATAGCGTTTATAGCTCTCGTGGGTCGGGGGCACGCGGTTCAACTCGGTTTTGGCCTTCTTCCATTCGCCTGAACGGATCAGGGCATCGGCCAGTTCAACCCGATCGTCTTCGGTTTTTTCGGGGTGGGTCAAAACTTTGGTCCATGCCGTAACAGCCTCGGTCGGGCGTTTGGCGCGGATCAGGGATTGGGCCAGACCACGCTGCAGATCAATCCGGTCGGGGTTGTCTTTGCTGGCTTTGCTGAAATATGCAACGGCTTCGGATGGGTCAGCAACGGTCAGCATGATGTTGCTCATGTTGCTTTCGTCAATGACGTTGAGATCTTTCATCGTGCGATTGACTTCGTTATCTCCGGGCTTTTGGCACGCAGATAGGGCAAACACACCTGCGAAACACAGGGGGATTAGGATAGGGTGGCGCATTTTTGCGTCCTTTTTGCTGCTCGAACCTTCTTAGAGTGTGGACAGGAGCAGGTATTCCCCGCTTCCGCGCCGCACTAAAGAGAAATTATCATTATCGTGACTGTCATCATAGTCAATTTTTTCAGTTTTTGCGATAGCCAGTCTTAAATTGTCGCGAATGGAGTCACTTTCGCCACTATCCAGCGCATAAGCGGTCTGGAAAACGCGTTTTGCTTCGCCGGATTTGCCTCGTTCCATCAGGACAACCCCAAGATTGTTCCATGCCGGGGCAAAGTTTGAATCTTGGTCGACGGCCTTGCGCAATAGTTTTTCGGATTGGCCAAGGCGGCCCAATTTCAGGTTGGCTGAGCCAAGCGCGCTGTAGACGTCAGCGTTTAGGCCCAGTTTGCCGGCGGCGCGGTAATAGGCCTTGAGCGCCAGTTCATATTCGCCAGCCGCCATCAGGCGGTGCCCGACGATCAGCCCGTCAACCGAGTTTCCGCGGGTGGGTTGTCCGGATGGCGCATAGGGGCTGTCCTTGGAACGGCCAAGGCCGCCAGCGTTTCCGCAGGCGGCTAATAGGCTAAGTGCCAGTATGTACCCGACCCATTTTCTTTTCATGTCGTCAAAAATTCGCACCTGATAGCATGACCGACATACCGTAGACCGAGGGGCCAATCAGAATGATCAGCAACGGTGGCAATGTCAGCATCATTGTGGCAAGTGTCATCTTTGTTGGCAACTTGTTAGCCTTCTCTTCGGCCCGCATCACACGTTTATCCCGCATTTCGGCAGAAAAGACACGCAAGGCGTCGGCAACGGAGGTACCAAAGCTGGCCGACTGGATCAACACGGTCACAAATGAGGCCACATCCGGCACGCCAACCCGTTCTGACATATCGCGCAAAACGCTGATCCGATCTTTACCGGCCTTCATTTCGTTGGACACGATTTGGAATTCATCGGCCAAAGCAGGGAAACCTGCACGGATTTCTTCGGCAACCCGAATGATGGATTGGTCGAGCGATTGGCCCGCTTCCACACAAACCAGCATCATATCCAGCGCGTCTGGAAAACCGTTGATGATTTCTTCTTCGCGTTTTTGCTGGCGTTTTGTCACCCAGTATTTTGGGGCCAAATAGCCAACCACGCCAGGGATCAGAATGGTCAATGCCATGGATTTGGTGGTTTGATCATCAGTTGCGCCCAAGGTCAGGGCGTAAACTGTGCCGGCTGCCAAACAACCAACCCCCAGAATGAACTGCATAAAGTGGAAGGTCCGCACCGCCGTTTTGGAGGGGTAGCCCGCCTGCAACAGTTTCAAGCGGATCGCGGAATATTCTTCCTCGTCCTGAGGCTCTAGGAAGTTGGCGTATTTGTCCAACTTGTCGCTGCCCTGGGCTGTACGCAGTTCGGATTTGGTTTTACCGGCATTATGCGCTGCATTGGATTTGCGCAGTTTGTCCAGCGGATCCTCTTTCTTGTTCATCAAGATCGGGATGGTCAGCAGGATCAGGAACATGCCCAATATACCAACCGCCAACAAGGGGCCAAATGGTCCAACCGTGTCGGTGAGAGTTGTGTTAAGACTGTTTAGAAATTCCATGTCGATCTCCCCTTACACTTTGATGTTTACAAGCATTTTCATGACGATGACGTTGGCGACAAGGAAGGCCCCCACAACCAGACAAGCTGGAACGAAGTAAGGGGTTTCCATCACCACGTCGTAATAGTCAGGCTTGGCCATGTTGATGCCGATCAGCGCCAACAGGGGGAAGCCAGACAGGAACGACCCGGACCATTTCGCCTCGGCTGTAATCGCTTTGACGCGGCGAAACAGTTTAAAGCGCGAACGGATCACTTTGGACAGCCCGTGTAGAATTTCGGCCAGGTTACCACCCGAGGTTTGCTGGATCGTCACCGCAACCGCGAGGAAGCGCAGATCTTGCATTTCGATGCGCTCAGCCATGTCTTTTAGGGCTTCCCCGACGTCACGACCATAGGTGCTTTCGTCGGCGATCATGCCCATTTCGGTTCCAAGCGGATCGGGAATCTCTTTGGCAACGATCGCCAAAGTCGATGTGAACGGGTGACCCACACGCAAGGAGCGTACCATCAATTCAACGGCGTCTGGCAGTTGTTCTTCCATCAAGGCCATGCGTTTTTTGGCTTTGTTGTTGATCCAGATAAAGACCGAGCCAATGCCCATGCCGACAGAAATACCGGCACGCACGGGAGGCGAAGTGCTGGTGCCAACGGTCATGCCGATAAAGGCGACCACCCCGAGAACCGCCATCAACAACATCAGCTGAAACGGTGAAAAGGCGATATTGGCCCGTTGGGCGCGGCGTGCCAGAATGGAATACAGCGGGATTGAACTGGATTTCAGGTGCAGCGCCATTTCTTTGCGCAGCTGCTCAAAAACCTGTTCACGTCCAGCGCCTTTTTCAAGCATGTCCAGCCGACGGTTGACCTTGCTGTTCAGGCTGATTGATTTGCCGAACACAGTTAAATAGATACCCTCAACCAGCAACAAAACGGCGACAAAGATTAGGGCGTAGACGATAAACTCTCCATTAATGGACATTTTGTTTACTCCGCAGCAAAGGGTTCAAAGAGGGATGGCGGCAAATCATAGCCCCACATGCGGAACCGTTCGGAATAGTGCGAACGTACGCCTGTGGCGGTGAAGTGGCCGAGGATTTTGTTATCCTTGGTCAAGCCAACACGTTGGAATTTGAAAACTTCCTGCATGGAGATAACGTCGCCCTCCATGCCGGTGATTTCGGTGATCGAGGTCATGCGACGCGAGCCATCTTGCAAGCGAGAGGCTTGCACGATCAGGTTCACAGCCGATGAAATCTGGCTACGCACGGCTTTCAGTGGCATCTCGATGCCCGCCATCGCGATCATGTTTTCCATCCGTGACACACCATCGCGCGCCGAGTTGGCGTGGATCGTGGTCATTGATCCATCGTGACCGGTGTTCATGGCTTGCAACATGTCGATAACCTCTTCGCCACGGGTCTCCCCAACAATGATCCGGTCAGGACGCATACGCAGCGCGTTTTTCATACAGTCGCGTGGCGAGACTTCGCCTTTGCCCTCAACATTTGGCGGGCGGCTTTCCATCCGGCCAACGTGGGTTTGTTGGAGTTGAAGCTCGGCCGTATCCTCGATCGTTAGAATGCGTTCGGCGTTGTCGATGAATGAGGACAGCGCGTTCAGGGTGGTGGTTTTACCAGAACCCGTACCGCCCGAAACGATGACGTTCAAACGACAGGCAACGGCGGCTTGAAGGTAAGCGGCCATCTCTTCGGAAAAGGCGCCAAAGGAAACCAGGTCATCAATGCCCAGTTTGTCCTTTTTAAATTTACGAATGGAAACCAGTGATCCGTCCACCGCAATCGGTGGCACCATAGCGTTAAAACGCGAACCATCGGCAAGGCGCGCATCCACGTAGGGGTTGGATTCATCGACGCGACGACCAACCGCTGAAACGATTTTGTCGATGATCCGCAACAGATGTTTTTCATCTTTGAAGGTGATGGTTGAAAGTTCCAGCTTGCCTTCACGCTCGACAAAAATCTGCTGTGGGCCGTTGATCAAAATATCGTTGACGGTTTCGTCTTTCAACAGCGGCTCAATCGGGCCGAGGCCTGTCACTTCGTCAAACAGTTCTTGATAAAGATGGGTGCGCTCATCGCGGGTCAGAACGACGCTCATTTTTTCCAGAGCTTCCGAGGCGATCGAGGTGATTTCGCCGCGCAAATCCTTTTCCGAGGCATTTTCCAAGGCCGACAGATTTAGATTGTCCAACAATTCCTGATGCAATTGCAGGCGAATTTCAGCAAGCCGTGCTTTGCGCTTGACCTCTTTGCCGCCCAAGGTGACGTCTTCGACTTTCACCGGAGCCTTACGCAGGTTTGCCGGTTTTTCAACCGGTTTCTCTGCGGGTGCGGCTGCAACGGGCGCTGCTGCTTTGGCTGGCTTGTCTGAGCCGTCTGCTTTTTTATAACGCGAGAACATGATGTATGCCCTTTTCTATGCTAGGTGCCGGTTTCGACATCTTGGTTTAATTCATGCAACGACAAAGCGAGCTTGGCGTATTCTTTACGCAGCGGGCTTTTGGCGGCGCTTTCAGCCATCGGCAATCCGTGATCGCCGGCTTGGACAACCTGTTTGCCACCGTCTGGCAGTTGGACTTCGATTTGAATATCGAGGCTTTCTGCCATGCGTTTGACACGGGATTTCCCGTTTAGGTCGGTGAATTTGGGCGCACGGTTCAACACGAAGCGCAATTTTTGGAACGGCAGATCCTCGGCCTTTAGGGCGCGGGTCATGCGCAGAACGTTTTGGGCGCTCCGCATGTCGAGTTCCAGTGTGGCGAAATAGACATGCGCCTGGGTTAGAACAGCCTCGGTCCAAGCGACCAATGTTGATGGCATGTCGATGACAACATAGTCGAAATTCGCCTTGGCAATGTCGATGATGCGGTTGATGTCCTCGGATGTGATGAAATCCAATGGCAACATATCGGTCGGGGCTGTCAAAACATGCAGCTTGTCGTTGTAGGCCAACAGGGCCTGCATGAAGCTGTCGCTGTCCATGGCTTCTGTGTCGGACAGCAGCTCATAGATGACTTCGCGACGAGGCAAGTCAAGATAGGTTGAAATTGAGCCAAATTGTAGATTGAAATCAAGCAAACAAACGCGTGGTGCTTGATCCTTTCCAATCGTGGCAAGTTCCCAAGCCAAGTTCACGGCCAAAGTGGAGGCCCCAGTGCCGCCAGCAATTGCGTGCACTGGCAAAATGATCCCATTGCGGTCGCCCGTTGCTTTTAGGGTTGGCTTGTTTTCGGCGGGCACGTCAGCTTCAATCGGCGCTTCGGGAGAACGAATACGCTCGATTGCGGTGTGCAACTCGCCTTCGGGCAAGGGGTAGGGGATGAAGTCATTGGCGCCAAGGCGTAACAACTGGTGCAAAGCGATCGGGCTGACCTCTTCTGCAATCAAGATGACGTTGATCCCTTTGGAGCCAGCAGTGGTGATCAGGTCGCTGATCAATGTCAGATCTTCTTCGTCCTGGTCATCTACTGCAATTGCAATAAATTCTAATGAATCGGCATCAGGTTGCGAAAGAAAAACTTTCGCATCTTCAAATGTCAAATCACCCCAACTTTCACCCAGTTCCGCTTCCATATCCTCGATCAACAGATCAAAATTAGATACATCACGCGACACTGTGCAGGCTACTATAGGTGCCGTTTCTGGCTGTAGCATCGCACTATTCTCCATTGCCTCTCGTCCTTTTTATATCGGGCGTTTGCGGTTTTATTGTTTGTTACCAGACGCTTGATTTGCACCTAGACGTTCCGCTGTTTGCCCATGTGCCCGACTCGGTCAGACACATATTGCTCCAATAAGATTGAATTTGACTTACAATATTGGCAAC
>DEIK01000089.1 GCA_002352425.1 Rhodobacteraceae bacterium UBA2776 | reverse complement strand
CACCGCCATCACCGCCTTGATTTCACCCGCACCATCAGCCCGCAACGCCGCCTCGAACCGCTCCATATCAATGCCCGACCGGTTGCCATGATCAATCACCTCAACCTCAACACCCAAACCCCGCGCAATCGCGGCCCAACCCTGCCCAAACAGACCCGTCGCCAAAACCAACACCTTGTCCCCCCGCGACAACGTATTGGCCAAGGCAGCCTCCCAAGCACCATGCCCATTGCTGATGTAAATCGCCACATCATGCGCGGTACGCCCGACCAATTTCAAATCGGCAATGATCCCCTCAACCATCCGTTCAATGTCCGAGGCATAAATATTCGGCGACGGTTGATGCATGGCCCGCAACACCCGATCCGGCACAACAGAAGGGCCAGGAATGGCAAGATAAGGACGACCATGGGACAATGACATCGCAAAAACTCTCCGTTACATTTTCTCAAACGCTATGCCCTCCCCCCAGCCTCGTCAATTCCCAAACCCTTCACGACCGCCCCCTTCTTTTTTGCACAAATATCCGCGCCGCAGGCACCCGAGGGCCGCAGGCCCGAGATACAAAGCGGCCCGCAGGGCCTCCATGCTGCCCCATGCCTGCAGCTCCACGGCGTCCCATAGCAATCCTTGCCAGCCCACCCCCAGCAGGCTAGACACGTAAAACAACTGCCCCACAGGATCAGGCAACCGTGAAAAAAACCCCGATTGACCCACGCTACACATCCCGCACCCTGATGGTGCGGCTCTGGAACGATTACCTGAAATCCCATATCTGGTGGATGCTGATTGCCCTTGTGTTTATGGTGATGGAAGGCTCCTCACTGGGCATCCTCAGCTACATGCTGCAACCGATGTTTGACAATGTCTTTGTCGGCGGCGACGCTGACGCGATCTGGTGGGTCGGCGGCATCATCTTTGGCCTGTTCCTGATGCGCGCCATCACCGAAGTCAGCCAGAAAACCATCCTGACCCGTATCGCCCAAAAAACCTCGACCAAAATGCAAATCGACCTGCTGGACCACTTGATGCGCCTGGACTCGGTGTTTTTCCAGAAAAACCCACCCGGCGCGCTGATGGAGCGCGTGCAGGGCGACACCGTTGTGGTCCAATCGGTCTGGGCTGTGGTGATCTCGGGGGTTGGCCGCGATATTGTCTCGCTGGTTGTGCTGCTGGGGGTGGCCGTGTCCATCGACTGGCTCTGGGCCGTGGTGGCCATCATCGGCGCGCCGTTGCTGGTGCTGCCGGTCTTTGCCTTGCAACGCTACATCCGGCGTAAAACCAACCAAATGCGCCAAAGCGCTGCCGAACGCTCAACCCGTCTTGACGAAGTCTTTCACGGCATCAACCCGATCAAATTAAACCTGCTGGAGCGCTACCAACTGGGCCGTTTCACCAGCATCATCGACAACATCGTGATGGCTGAAATCAAAACCGCCGCAGGGCGCGCCATGATCCCCTCGATGATCGACATTATCACCGGCATCGGCTTTTTCGGCGTGTTGATGGTTGGCGGCCACGACATCATCGCCGGTGAAAAAACCGTTGGCGAGTTCATGAGCTTCTTCACCGCCATGACGCTGGCCTTTCAACCCATGCGCCGCCTCGGGGCGATCGCTGGCATCTGGCAAGTCGCCGCCGCCAGCCTCGAGCGGCTGTACCAACTGTTTGACGAAACACCAACCATCACATCCCCCGCCAAATCCACAGCGTTTGCCAAAGACGCCGACACCACATTGGCCCTAAAGGACGTCACCTTTGCCTATGACGACACCGCCGTGTTGAATGGCACCACCCTGACCGCAGAGGCCGGTGAAACCACCGCCCTAGTTGGCGCGTCCGGCTCTGGCAAAAGCACCATCTTCAACGTGCTGACCCGCCTTGTGGAACCGACCTCGGGCACCACCACCATCGGCGGAACCCCAATCAAAGACCTAAAGCTACCTGACCTGCGCGGGCTGTTTTCCGTGGTGACCCAAGACGCGCTGCTGTTTGACGAAACCCTGCGCGAAAACATCTTGCTGGGCCGCACCGATGTCACGGACGCCGCCCTAAAGGCCGCGCTGGACGCCGCCCATGTCACCGATTTTCTGGACAAACTACCAAACGGCCTTGAAACCCCGGCTGGCCCGCGCGGCTCTAACCTGTCGGGCGGTCAGCGCCAACGCATTGCGATTGCCCGCGCCATCCTGCGTGACACGCCAATTCTGCTGCTGGACGAGGCCACATCCGCGCTCGACGCCCATTCCGAAGCGGTGGTGCAAAAGGCGCTGGAACGCCTGTCCAAAGGCCGCACCACACTGGTGATCGCGCACCGGCTGTCGACCATCCAGTCGGCCGATAAAATCATCGTCATGGACCGCGGTCACGTGGTCGACCAAGGCACCCATGAGGAGCTGTTGAAAAACGGCGGCATCTACGCCGAACTGCACCGTTTACAGTTCAAAGAAAACGCCCCGATCGGCGGCCATAACCCGCTGGACCCCAAAAATGGCAGCCAGACCACAGGCCTCGCCTACCCTGATGCCGCCCCCAAACCAAACCTGTTCAGCCGTTTCGCCCAACGCTGGTTTGGTCGCTAGCCATTCATCAAACCTTGCGGTTTTCTTCATTTGCGAAAAGGGCTGCAAAGCCCGATGAGCGGCCATGGAAAACATCTAATTCGTGCTTTTTACCAACCCACCCGTGCAGGCCGAAAACACTGGCGATCTGGTTAGTTTCCTCGAGTCACCCTGCGCATCCCCACAGCGCGCGACACATTCAAAAACACGCTCCCATTCAGGCACTGATTTTGGCAACCCATAGATGAAAAACTGCCCCTCAATGTCGTTGTGATTAAGCACCTGAAAATCTGTGCCGACCTCGGCTTTAAGCGCAAATTCAGACAGTTGCGCTGAAAAAATGGCGGTCGCGAGCGCATAAAACAGCTCACCGGCATCGTCAGGCAGATCCTCATCCAAAAGCGCATACAGCCTTAAATCATCCACCGCTGCAATCGTGGTCGCTACATCGTCTTTTCCAAAATCGCAGGGCGGATAGACCCCGAAAATAGTAATCAAAAAAGTCCAATTTTGCCTCAGAAACGTCCTGAAGCTCAGAACCTTCGATAACACGGGCATTGCAATACTTTAACGGCCCCGCAATCTGCGGATCACACGGCACCGACCCCGCTGTGAACGCCCCTTTCAAGAATTGGGAACGGGTGACACAGGACGCCTCCTGCGCAGAGGCCCATTGCGACAATGCTAGATACATAAGAATGGTAAGGCGTTCCATACTGTAGGCCTTACGTGATTTTACTGCCGAACAATTCAATTGCCACAAGCACTATGCGCCTCGGGACCGCAAAGGATCAACCTTGCTCTGCCGTTCACTTGCGGGCCGCTCCAAAGCACGGCCCGCAAATTACCCTACCCAAAATTGGTGTCCCATCGCTTTCATCGCGTCAAAAAACGCTCATTGGAACGTGTTTGCAAACGCCACCAGCTTATCTATGGCTTGGTTCCAGCCACCATCACCCGCGGTTCCTTCTGGCACGCCAACATGAACCATCGTCATGGTGGTTATGCCATTCTCTTCGCTCAAATCGACGATCACTTCGGTTACATCTGGCGTCCCTTCGGGCATGCCCATGCTGGCAGGCGGGATCAATGTGCCGTCCTCTGTGCACATGCTTTCGGTGTAAACCAGACGGGTTGGGCTTTTGACTTCTTTGTAGACCCCGATAAACCACATGGACATTGTCCGCTCAGGTGATTGCATTTCCATGCAGATTTTGCGAGTACCGCCAACAACAACGTCCATTTCAGCCACCGGCACCGACATCCCCATAGGCCCATACCATTGCTTGAACATCTCGGGATCGGTCCACATCTTCCAAACCGTTTCAACCGAGGCCTCTATCTCGCGAACCACCTTAACCCAAGTCTGTTCTTCACTCATCGCCTTCCCCCTTCATGGTTTGTAAAATCCGGTCCATTGCACCAAACCGCGCGTCCCAAATAGGACGATATTGATCAGACCAATGCGCCACAGCCTCCAGCGGTGCAACGTTCAATGTGCAGGGCCGAAACTGCGCATTGCGCCCCCGTGTGATCAACCCCGCATCCTCCAAAACCCGAATGTGTTTCGAGATCGCAGGCAAGCTCATATCAAATGGCGCCGCAAGTTCATTCACGGTGGCCTCACCCTGCGCCAAATGCGCCAGAATTGCCCGTCGCGTCCGGTTTGCCAATGCGGCAAAGGCCATATCCAGTTGGTCTACGGTATCCATCCATACACACTAAACCAATAAGTTAATTAATCAAATGGTTTAATTCAAAACGCCTGCCCTCAATACCCACGCCCCAACCTCTCCGGATCAGCCCCCGCCAAATACCGGACCAGCCGCCACAAGTTCCGCCCCCCCTGCCGCAACCACCCAGCCTCTTGATACCGCACAGCCCCCGTCACAGCCCAGGCCGGCAACTCAACCAACTGCCCCCGCAGGCTGCGCGCCATCGCCACATCCTCCATCAACGCAATGTCCTCAAACCCGCCAACCGCATCATACAGCGCCCTTGAAATTAACAACCCCTGATCCCCATAGGGCAACCCAAACCACCGCGACCGCACATTCGCCCACCCCGCCACAAACCAAGGCGCAAACCCCGCCGCCGCAAACCGCAACCGAAAATACCCCGCCCGCTGATCCCGCGCCATATGCGCAACAACAACATCAGCCCATCCATCACTCAAAACCGTATCCGCATGCAAAAACAGCAACCACGCACCACCCGCCGCCTCCGCCCCCCGCGCCATCTGCCCACCACGGCCCGCAGCACCCGTCACAACCATAGCCCCTGCTGCCTCGGCCATCGCACAACTGCCATCAACAGACCCGCCATCCGACACCACCACCTCGCGCAACACGCCAGCCTCCAGCCCCTCAACCATTGAGGCCAACACCAACGGCAACCCAGCCTCCGCATCCAATACCGGAATAACAATGCTCAACGGCGCCCGCATCCCAAACCTCCTCTGGTTCCCACGTCCCACACTCCCTATATTACGAACAACGCGAATTGAGGACATATAAATGACACGCAAACTGTTTGACATCACCGGCACCGACCGCACCGACTTCCTGCAAGGGCTGATCACCAACGACATGGCCAAACTGTCAGACGGCCTGCTCTACGCCGCCCTCTTGACGCCCCAAGGCAAATTCCTCACCGATTTCTTCCTGTATGAACACGGCGACACCATCACCCTGGACGCCCCAGCCTCCACAGCCGACGACCTGATGCGCCGCCTCACCATGTACCGCCTGCGCGCCAACGTCCAAATCGCCCCCTCAACCCTGAACGTCAAACGCGGCACCGGCACAGCCCCCGCCACGGCCCTGCCCGACCCCCGCCATGCGGCACTTGGCTGGAGACTCTACGGCACCGAGGTCGGCACCGAAACAGGCTCTGATGCCACCGACTATGACGCCATCCGCGTGGCCCACTGCATCCCGAAAACAGGCGTGGAACTGATCCCCAATGAAACCTACATCTTAGAGGCCGGGTTCGAGTCCCTGAACGGCGTCGATTTTCGCAAAGGCTGCTACGTCGGCCAAGAAATCATCGCCCGCATGAAACACAAAACCACCCTGAAAAAGGGCTACGTCACCGTAAACATCACAGGAACCGCCCCAGCCGGAACCCCCGTCACATCCGATGGAAAACCCGCTGGAACCCTGTTCACCCAGTCCGGCAACCGCGCCATCGCCTACCTACGCTTTGACCGCGCACAGGGCGAACTGCGCGCAGGCGAGGCCACACTCACCGCCCCAACCCTGCCCTAGGACAGGGCGCAAAACCCTGCATTGCCTATTGAAAAGGCACC
>DEIK01000105.1:40591-60456 GCA_002352425.1 Rhodobacteraceae bacterium UBA2776 | reverse complement strand
GAACCCCTCAAGCAGCCGTACACACCCCCACATAAAGGCGTTGCGCCACATGCCATAGGCCGTGATCAGCAACACGATCGTCAGCACAACAAAGAAGAATTCACGCGACCCACCGTAGTAGATAAAGCGCATGATCGATTCTTTATTGGACCAGTCCAGCCACAGGCTTGGATGGCTGACCGCATAGCCGAAATTGTAAAATGCCATTGCGATGTTTTGCACAATCCAAATGATGCCATTGAACAGGCCCATAAGGATTCCCAACAGGCTAATCGCGCCTTCGCTTTGCATATTTCCCCCCGTCACCCTGTTTTTAGGGTCTTTTATTCTTGCGTCGTCGTAGAACAGTCATTGTACAAGGGGCCGCAGGATGGTCCCGCAGCCCCTTAGATATTAGTGTGGTTTAGATCAGCCGCCCAGAACGCGGTTACGTTGTGAAACGTAATAGCCATCTGATTTGTCGATCCAGCTGGAAGAAGACGCCATCGACTCCTCAAAGCTGCCACGGATTTTCGCGAACAATTCGTCGCCCATGTTTTCGTCCATAACTTCGGCAGACGCTTTACCAAACGCATCCCAAACATCATCAGAGAACTGCATGGTTTTAACACCCTGCGCTTGCAGACGTTTCAGGGCTGCACCGTTATTGGCCAGTGTTTCAGCCAATTGTGTGTGTGTGGTCGCCATCGCCGCGTATTTGATGATCGCTTGGTGTGCTGGTGTCAGGTCATTCCAAACATCAAGGTTCATACCCAGCGCAAGACCGGAGCCTGGCTCGTGGAAACCCGCTGTGTAGTAAACTTTGGCAACTTCCTGGAAGCCTGCCCGCTCATCTGCGAATGGGCCAACCCACTCCAGACCATCCAGAGCACCCGAAGACAGCGCCTGATACAGCTCGCCACCCGGGATGTTCTGAACAGAAGCACCCAGTTTACCCAGAACCTTGCCACCAAGGCCCGGCATACGGAATTTCAAACCGTTGAAATCTTCGGCAGATTTGATTTCGTTGCGGAACCAACCACCGGATTGGGATCCGGAGTTACCTGCAAGGAATGATTTCAGGTTAAAGATCTGGCCCAGCTCATCATGTAGTTCCTGACCACCACCGTGGTGGTACCAGTTTGTCAGCTCTTGGGCTGTGCCGCCAAATGGAACGGCTGTGAAATAGGCATAACCCGGGTGCTGACCGATGAAATAGTAATCAGCCGAGTGGTACATATCGGCCTGACCGGATGAAACCGCGTCAAACACTTCCAACGCGCCAACCAGCTCGCCTGGGGCTTTTTTCTCGATGGTCAAATTGCCATCAGACATTTCAGCAACCATTTTTTCAACGTAAACAGCGGCGTCATCCAAAACCGCGAAACCACGAGGCCATGACTGAACCATGGTCAATACTTTTTTGCCTTGGGCATATGCCGGTGCGGCCAGTGTAGATGCAGCGGCGGCGGTGCCACCAAGTGCAGAAGTTCTCAAAAATGAGCGACGATCCATAGAATTACTCCTCCCGTAGAGTTTTTGTCCGTTCAATATGACGGATTGGTCGTTTATGGTGTCGCGACCTTATCGTCAGAATGCCAGACTGAAAACAATATTTTTAAACTATTTAAACAAAGTTAGGGTATTCGCCCTCCCCCGCCCCGCGATCAGCCCGCCCCGCCCCCCCCTCACAGCGGGCCGCCTTGCCAAAACTTCGCCAGAACCCCGCCCAAACGCAATAATAAAACCTAAAATGATGCTCTGGCGACACATTATTTGCGCAATTGGCTGTTGACGCCCCCTGATGGCAAACATAAAGTCACGCTAATAACAAAGGAGCTTTGGGCATGAACGTCCTACTTGTGATTGTGGAATATTGGTGCATGGGTCTGTAAAGACAACCATAACGGTAATCCCATGCACCCCCGAAAATCGGGGGTTTTTTTATGGGCCACGACTTTTTCAAGGCTTCACCGCGAAACGACTAAATAGACCATAGACGGAGAGAGAAAGATGACACGTCAAATGACCGGCGCCAAGATGATCCTGCAAGCCCTGAAAGATCAGGGTGTAGATGTCATATTCGGATACCCCGGCGGTGCTGTGCTACCGATTTATGATGAAATCTTTCAACAGAACGATATTCGCCACATTCTGGTCCGCCACGAACAGGCCGCGATCCATGCTGCCGAGGGCTATGCCCGCTCAACCGGCAAACCCGGCGTTGCGCTGGTGACTTCTGGTCCGGGCGCGACCAATGCGGTGACGGGTTTGACCGACGCCTTGATGGACAGCATTCCGATCGTTGTTTTGTCCGGCCAGGTTCCAACCTTTATGATTGGCAATGATGCCTTTCAGGAGGCCGACACCGTTGGCATCACCCGCCCCTGCACCAAGCACAACTGGTTGGTCAAAGAGACCGCCAAACTGTCCGAGGTGATCCATCAGGCATTCCATGTGGCCACTTCTGGTCGCCCTGGTCCGGTTTTGATTGACGTTCCAAAAGACGTTCAATTCGCAGAAGGCCCTTACACGCCAATGCAAAAAGCCAAATCCACGCGCTATGAACCGCAGATCAAAGGCGACATTGGTGCGATCACCGCATTGGTCGAGATGATGGAAAAGGCCGAGCGCCCGATCTTTTACACCGGCGGCGGCGTGATCAACTCTGGCCCGGCCGCCAGCCAGTTGCTACGTGAATTGGCGGATGCTTCAGGCATTCCGGTAACCTCGACCCTGATGGGGTTGGGCGCTTATCCGGCATCGGGCAAAAACTGGTTGGGCATGCTGGGCATGCACGGGCTGTATGAGGCCAATTTGGCAATGCACGGGTGTGATTTGATGATCAACATCGGCGCGCGCTTTGATGATCGCATCACCGGGCGGGTCGAGGATTTCAGCCCCAATTCCCGCAAAGCCCATATCGACATTGACCCTTCCTCGATCAACAAGGTGATTGCAGTTGATCTGCCGATTGTTGGCGATGTTGGCCATATTCTGGAAGATATGCTGAAAATCTGGAAATCGCGTGGTCGCAAAACCAACAAGGCTGGCTTGAAAAAGTGGTGGACGCAGATTGCCGAGTGGAAGGCCGTGAAATGCCTATCCTATGAGCAGGTCGGCAAAGTCATCAAGCCGCAATATGCGTTGGAGCGTTTGCAGGCACTGACGGCCAAGCATGATCGCTATATCACCACCGAAGTTGGGCAACACCAAATGTGGGCCGCGCAATATCTCGCGTTCGATGAGCCGAACCGCTTGATGACCTCCGGCGGTTTGGGCACCATGGGCTATGGTCATCCGGCGTCCTTGGGCGTGCAATTGGCGCATCCTGATGCCTTGGTGATCAACGTGTCTGGCGAAGGATCATGGTTGATGAACATGCAGGAAATGGGCACCGCCGTTCAATACCGCCTGCCCGCCAAACAGTTCATTTTGAACAATGAACGGCTGGGTATGGTGCGCCAATGGCAGGAATTACTGCATGGCGAACGGTACTCCAACACTTGGCAAGAAGCCCTGCCCGATTTCGTCAAATTGGCCGATGCCTTTGGTGCCAAGGGCATTCGTGTCGAGGACCCTGCTGATTTGGATGACGCCATTATGGAAATGATCAACCACGACGGGCCCGTCATCTTTGACTGCCTGGTTGAAAAACACGAGAACTGTTTCCCGATGATCCCGTCGGGCGCACCCCATAATGAAATGCTGATGGGCAATGCTGAAACCCAAGGGGTTATCGGCAATTCCGGCGCAGTTTTGGTTTAAGAAAGGTCGACAAATGTCTGCACTCAATATCAAAAAAGGATCGTCGGCCCACTCGGCCTACGATCTAAAAAACCCCAACGCTGAAGTTATCGAAAGCCACACTCTAACAGTTGTAGTGGATAACGAGGCTGGTGTTCTGGCCCGCGTGATCGGATTGTTTTCCGGACGTGGGTATAACATTGAAAGCCTCACGGTGGCCGAGATCAACGAGGAATATCATACCTCGCGCATCACCATCGTAACCACCGGTACGCCGCAGGTGATTGAACAGATCAAGGCACAGTTGGGCCGGATCATTCCGGTCCATTCCGTCAATGATCTGACTGTTGAAGGCCCCTATCTGGAACGTGAACTGGCGCTGTTCAAGGTCACGGGTTCCGGAGACAAGCGAGTTGAGGCCTTGCGTTTGGCCGATATTTTCCGCGCCAATGTGGTGGACAGCACGCTGGAAAGCTTCGTGTTTGAAATGACCGGAACATCCGAGAAAATCGACGCCTTTGCCGATTTGATGCGCCCCTTGGGCCTGACCGAAACGGCCCGCACAGGTGTCGCTGCTATTTCACGCGGCACCGCTTGAGCAAAAAGAGGCCCCGCATTGAAGGCACTGGGGTTTGCGGAGCCTCTAAAGTTTCCAGCGCATAGGGTGATGCGCTGGAAATTTCGTGAGTGGTTAACTTGGGTTTAGCCCTCGGCTGGCAGCAGCCCAGATTCACTCGCCATTTTCATCTCATCCGCGTCGACAGCCCCATCCGCGTTTGTGTCGATGGACACAAAGGTCTCTTCCGTCAGCTCAGGGTGTGCGGCCAGCAGCTCGTTATAGGACAGCAGCCCGTCACCATCCGTGTCGATCTCGCCTTCGGCGCTCACGGCAGTTACGGTCAATGCGAGGATGGTTGCAGCTTGGATTGCGATCTTTTTCATTTTAAGTCTCCTTGGGCAAAGGCCCGTTGCGTCATAAAGGCGTGTTTTTACGCCTTCACTTACCTAGAGGCGGGTTTTCGAGGATTATTCACAGATTTTCTGTGCCGCGTATAAAACGGCCCAAAATGGCCAAGCGCCGCCGATGAAACGCCGCCCGATCTGCGGGAAGCTGCCCAAAAAGCCCCTAACTCTGCTATGGGCAACAATCCCCCAGCTTGTTTGGCGCGATCGTTTTGGCCAAGTTAAGGGCAGCTCACAACGGGAGGCTCACCATGACAAAGACCCGCTCGCACACTCAGGAATTGACCGCCTTGATCCCCGCCCTGTCCCGTCTCGCCCGCATCATGGCCCCGACGCCGGATTTGGCCGAAGACATGACGCAGGATGCCTTGCTGCGGGTTTGGGCGCGGCTGCAAAAGGGGGGCGAAATTGACGATCTAAGGCCTTACCTGATGACAACGCTGCGCAACGCCAGTCGCAAGCCGCGCCAACAGGATCAAGAATTGACGGAGCAAAACGCCCCCAGTCACGCTGCCGAAATCTGGGATCGGCTGGCCTGCTCGGACGTCATCAATGCCATGGCAGACATGCCCGATGATTTGACCGATTTGCTACGTCCACTGGCCATGTCAGGTGCCAGTTATGATGAGTTGGCGGCGTCGTTTGATCTGCCAATCGGAACAGTTATGTCGCGCATCTCACGCGCGCGCGCCCAATTGCGGGCGGAGTTGGACCTGCCCAAAATGCGTGCGGTCGAGGTGTTGTTGGGGGATATGGCACAGGTTTGATGATGCGTTTCCATTGCACTTTGGGATCGGCGGCATAATCGGCGGCATATTGGGGATCTAACATTACCACTATTCCGGAATAGTGGTTTTATTAACACTTCGCCTATTGGGTTCAATATCAACAGCTTACGGCGCTAACTTGCCAAGCTTTTACCGCGCTTTTTCAGGATACAATCCACCACCTGTACAAAAAAATGGGGCCCCCGAAGGTGCCCCAGTTTCGCTGATCAGGCTCGTCATTATACCGCCCGGTTATTTTTTGCCTGCGGCCTGATCCGCGTCGAGGGTGAGCGCACCCACCCCGGAACTCGCTACCGCCCCTGCGCATACAGGGGCGATAAGCGCCTCTTAGCTACACCCGCTGGTTCCCCCGCAAGTGTTGCATTTCATGCAGGTGCCATTGCGCACCAATGTGTAGTTTCCGCAGTCGCCACAAGGATCGCCCTCGTAGCCCTGCATTTTCGCCTTGGCGACAGGATCCATCCCACCGCTGGCTGTCATCGAAACCGCTGCGCCAGCCGCATTTGCTGCCGCTTCGGGGACCAAGGTCTGCAAAACAGCCACTGGATCGGTGCCGCCTTCAAGCGCAACCGCGCCCGCTTGCACACCACCGCCGCCGCCTTGCAACACCACCAACTGCTGTGGCACCCGCTTGCGCAGATATCCGGTCGATGAAATCTGTTTCAACACTTCCAATGATTTGGAGGCTGCACTTTCAGACACCTCCGAAACGTTGGAAACGCCTTCTTCTTCGCCACGCCCAAGGGTATCAAATGACGCCCCTTCGGGTTTGACATGGGCCAAATCAGTGCGGTCCAGATAGGACACAGCCAATTCGCGGAAGATATAGTCCAAAATCGAGGTCGCGTTTTTGATGCTGTCGTTGCCTTGCACCATGCCGGCTGGCTCGAACTTGGTAAAGGTGAAGGCGTCAACGAACTCCTCAAGCGGCACACCGTATTGCAGACCAACAGACACCGCGATGGCAAAGTTGTTCATCATGGCACGGAATCCCGCGCCCTCTTTGTGCATGTCGATGAATATTTCACCCAGATCACCGTCTTCATATTCGCCGGTGCGCAGATATACCTTGTGACCGCCAACATTGGCCTTTTGGGTATAACCCTTGCGCCGTTGCGGCAGTTTTTCGCGGTGGCTTTTCTGAACCTCCTTAACGACGATCTTTTCAACGATCTTTTCCGCCAAAACAGCTGCTTTTTCATGCTGGCTACCTGATGCGAGGATCTCTTCTGCCTCTTCATCGTCTTCCACCAGCGCAGCGGCCAATGGTTGGCTAAGTTTAGAGCCGTCGCGGTACAGCGCGTTGGCCTTTACACCCAAGGACCAGCTTAGCTCATATGCTTTTTGGCAATCCTCGATGGTGGCGTCATTGGCCATGTTGATGGTTTTGGAAATCGCCCCAGAAATAAACGACTGGGCCGCGGCCATCATGTGGATATGGCTGTCAACCGACAGATAACGCTTGCCTTTTTTGCCACAAGCATTTGCGCAATCAAAGATACCGTAGTGTTCTTCGGCCAGATGCGGTGCGCCTTCCAGCGTCATGGTGCCACAAACATGGTCGTTGGCGGCATCAATATCAGCGCGCGAATAGCCCAGATGACGCAGCAAATCAAAGGCTGGGTCATTCAGTTTCTCGGCTGGGATGCCCAAGGTTTTGGCGCAGAAATCTTCGCCAAGCGTCCATTGGTTAAACACGAAACGGATGTCAAAGGCCGACGGCAACGCCGCCTCGATTTTATCCAACTCGTTTTGGCCAAAGCCATGCCCGATTAGGGATGTGTGATTGATACCCGGCGCGTTGCCGATGGTGCCGTGGCCCACCGCGTAGGAAATGATTTCCTCGATTTGGGCCGAGCCATAGCCCTGCTTTTCAAGCGCGGCTGGAACCGAGCGGTTGATGATTTTGAAGTACCCGCCACCGGCCAGTTTCTTGAATTTCACCAATGCAAAGTCAGGCTCGATGCCGGTTGTGTCGCAATCCATCACCAGCCCGATGGTGCCGGTTGGGGCGATCACCGAAACTTGTGCGTTGCGGTAACCGTGCTTTTCACCCAAACTCAGGGCCTCATCCCAAGCGGATTTGGCAAGTTCAATCAGGCTTTGATCTGGACAATTGGCGTGATCCAGCGGCACTGGTTTCACGTCCAATGCCTCGTAACCGTCAGATTTGCCGTAAGCCGCTGTGCGGTGATTGCGGATCACCCGCAACATGTGGTCGGCGTTGCGTTTGTAGCCCGAGAATGGTCCAAGTTCGCCCGCGATTTCAGCCGAGGTCGCGTAGGAAACGCCAGTCAACACGGCTGTCAGCGCACCACAAAGCGCGCGGCCCTCGTCAGAGTCATACGAAAAGCCCATGTTCATCAGCAAACCGCCGATGTTGGCATAGCCCAGACCCAAGGTCCGGAAGTCATAAGAGCGCTGCGCAATTTCTTTGCTGGGGAACTGCGCCATCGTCACCGAAATTTCCAGCGTCAGCGTCCATAGACGTGTTGCATGGATGTAGTCCTCGGATTGGAATTCACCGTCCTTAAGGAAGGTCAGCAGGTTCATCGAAGCGAGGTTACAAGCTGTATCATCCAAGAACATGTATTCAGAACAAGGGTTTGAGCCGCGAATAGCGCCATCTTCCGGGCAAGTATGCCAAGCATTGACGGTGTCGTGATACTGGATGCCCGGATCGGCACAGGACCATGCGGCGTGGCCGACTTGTTCCCACAATTCGCGGGCTTTGATGGTTTTGGAAACCTTGCCGTTGGTGCGGTTGATCAGGTCCCAATCGGCGTCGTCCGTCACGGCCTTTAGGAAGGCGTCTGTCACGCGGATCGAGTTGTTGGAGTTTTGACCAGAGACCGAGTTATAGGCCTCGGAATCCCAGTCCGTGTCGTAGGTTGGAAATTCGATACTGGTGTAGCCCTGTTTGGCGTAATCCAGCACGCGTTTCACGTAAGTCTGTGGGATAGCGAATTTCTTTGAGGCGCGGATCGCGGTTTTCAGCGACTCGTTGACCTTAGGATCAACCGCGTCTTCTTCGCGGCCATCCCAGGATTTTATCGCAGCAAAAATGTCGTTCAGGCAAGTTTCATGCAGCTTGGAACCGGCCACGATGGAGGCAACTTTTTGCTCTTCCAGCACTTTCCAGTTGATGAATTCTTCAATGTCCGGATGGTCCGCATCAATGATGACCATTTTGGCGGCGCGGCGTGTCGTGCCACCGGATTTGATGGCGCCCGCAGCGCGGTCACCAATTTTCAAGAATCCCATCAGGCCGGACGAGTTACCACCGCCAGACAGGGATTCGCCTGCCGCGCGCAGGGACGAGAAATTCGTACCCGTGCCGGAGCCGTATTTGAACAGACGCGCTTCGCGCACCCATAGGTCCATGATACCACCATCACCGACCAGATCATCCCCTACGGATTGGATGAAACAGGCGTGTGGCTGCGGATGCTCATAGGAGGATTTGGATTTGGTCAGTTTACCGGATTTGTAATCCACATAATGGTGGCCTTGGGCCGGACCGTCGATGCCATAAGCCCAATGGATTCCGGTGTTGAACCACTGTGGGCTGTTTGGCGCGGCGCGCTGGCTGGCCAACATGTGACGCATTTCATCGTAATAGGCGCGGGCGTCGGATTCTTTGGTGAAATAGCCACCCTTCCAACCCCAATAGGCCCAAGTGCCGGCCAAACGGTCAAACACTTGCTTGGCGGAATGCTCACCGCTGACGCGTTCTTCTTCGGGCAATTTTGCCAAGGCCACGTCATCGGGCTCGGAGCGCCACAAGAATTCCGGAACATCCTTTTCGCGCACTTTTTTCAAAGCCGCTGGCACACCCGCTTTGCGGAAATACTTCTGTGCAATCACGTCCGAGGCCACTTGGCTCCAGCTGGCTGGCACTTCGCAATCGTCCAAACGGAACACGATTGTGCCATCAGGGTTGCGAATCTCAGAAGACGTGATGGTGAACTCAAGATCAGAATATGCGTCCTGACCAGTTTTGGTGAACTTGCGCTCTATTTTCATTTGTTTTTCTGCCCCGAATGCGCATTGCTGCGCGTCACATTTTTTAGGCGATAACCCTCAAAAATGGGGTCTTTTACGCCAAACTCATGCTGACCAAATGGGATAAACTGAATTTAATTATACGGGCAAAACGCACCCGACACAGACCATTGAAAACCAATGGCAAAAAACCGTTCGTATCCCTTCGTTGACCCGCCACTACTAAATCTAGTGGTCTCGTTGGTCAGCCACTACTATGTGTCGTAGTCACCCCTGTTAGGTCAACTTTAATATTTTCATTTTTTGAAATCTTTTCCATTGACGGATGCGTTTGGAGCAACCTGCAAAAGACGCGCAGTGATTCACGCATATAGCCGACAAGGACGGCGTCGGTAGCCGCGTTGCAAAACCCGATTTGAATTTTTTCTTTAGATCGGCAGACTTGTCTAAAAATGCTCATATAAAAGATGAAGAATCTAATTCGACTCGCGACGCGACACAGGGCAGTGACGCGCACAAAACGCAGGTTCGAAGCCTGCGGTTGGAAATTTCCAAAAAGTGAAATGGTCGGGACGGGAGGATTCGAACCTCCGACCTACGGTACCCAAAACCGTCGCGCTACCAGGCTGCGCTACGCCCCGAACTGACGCCTACTTATATAGGCTGGCTGGTAATGAAAACCCCTATTTGTGCTGTTTTTCAACTCCTTGTGAAAAAACTATGCGGGGGCGCAAGGCCAAAGCGCAATTGACGAATCAAAACGGGGGTGACGCAACTGGCTTCCCACCGAAATTCCCAATGATTTGGCCATTCCACCATTGATTTCGAGAATCATCAAAACATCTGCGCCGCCATCTATCGGGGTTTCGTCCAAAGGGCGGGCGTTTTCAGCGATCCTTGTGACACGTCCGGTTTTGTCGACAAAAATCATATCCAGCGGGATCAGCGTGTTTTTCATCCAAAAACTTGAGTGGCGCGGTGTATCGTAAATAAACAACATGCCCGCACTGGCGGACATGGAGTCGCGAAACATCAGCCCTTTGGCTTGCTCGGCAGCATCATCCGCAATTTCGACGCTGAAATGTGCCTGTCCCCAGGTGCCGCGTAAATCGACGCTCGTCGTGCTGCATTGATCAGCACGCGCAGCCCCTGCCCCCAAAATGGTGGCAATTGCTGTCGCAATCGCAAAGCGTTGGATCATTCAGCCCCCTTCAAAGGACGCGTCCCACGGCAAAACATGGGTGGCCATAGAACCACGATCGCCATCCTCAACCCGAATGCAAATCGCTTCGCCAGATTGCAAATCAGCCAGTCCAGACCGGCGCAGCACCTCGACATGGATAAACACATCGTCCGCTGAGCCGAACACATTGGCAAACCCAAAGCCCTTGGCCTTGTCAAACCACTTCACCCGCGCAGGCTCCAACTCGTCACTGTCCAGATCCGCAAAGGATTCAAAACCGTCTTCGGTTACATCGACATCGCTTTGCGGTGGATCAATGCGCAGGATTTCAGTTGTCTGGATGCCACGGTCGGTTTCTTGCACCACAATTTGGATGCCGGCCTGATCCGCAACCGAGCTTTGGCCAAAATTGCGCAGCACATTGGCATGCAGCAAGATATCCGGCCCACCATCATCCGCGACAACGAATCCAAACCCTTTGGAAGGGTCGAACCATTTCACATGGCCGGTTATCTGCTTTTTTGTATCTTTATCTTCGGTCATGGTCTCAAACGTCTTTGCTATTCTTCGTTTTCATTCTTTGGCCCAAAGTGGACGAGCGTACCATTAACTTCACTGGGATTGGTCAAAATGCGCACTTGATGCAAGCACAAAATTGTAACCTTGGCGGGAAACCAATGAAACGCAGAAAACATCACGGGTTGAGACGCAGGATTTCCCAATCGTTATTCACTGTTTCCCGGGTCCAGCGAAACCGATCATGCAGACGGAATGGCCCATCTGCCCAGAATTCGATTTCCGTTGGGGTTATCTTATATCCGCCCCAAAAAACAGGCCGCTTCGGATTTGTCCCGTGGCTGGCCGTCACTTTTGCCACCTCAGCCAACAAGGTGGCGCGCGATTTCAACGGTTTTGATTGTTTAGAAGCCCAAGCCCCAAGACGGCTTTGCAACGAGCGCGAGGTAAAATAGGCGTCGGCTTGAGGTCCGTCTATTTTAGTTACGTCACCCCGCACCCTGATTTGGCGGCGCAGAGATTTCCAGTGTATCACAAAAGCAGCCTTTTCGGCGGATTCGATCTCGGTCGCCTTGGCGCTCTGATAATTAGTGTAAAAAACGAACCCGTCAGATTCAATTTCTTTCAGCAACACCATGCGCGCATTGGGCATCCCATCGGCATCCACCGTAGAGAGGGCAATAGCGTTTGGATCATTGGGTTCCACAGCTTCAGCCTCGCTCAACCAATGCCGCGCCAGCTTAAAGGGGTCATCCCCTGAAAAGATTCCATTTCGTTTTGTCATATCATCCCCATAATACTGCAGGTGACGTAGGCTGGGCGACTGGACAATGCAACATGTCCTTAAGGTCAGCATAGGCTTGATGCCAATCGCGCAATCGCCTAAAGGTTGGTTTCTTATTTATAGGGGGCGAAGGGCGCGGAATGTCAACAAAATTGCTAGAAGGTAAACGCGGGCTGATTATGGGCCTTGCCAATGATAAATCAATTGCATGGGGGATCGCCAAGGCCTGTGCCGAGGCTGGTGCTGAACTTGCGTTCTCTTATATGGGGGATGCGTTCAAAAAGCGGGTGGAGCCGTTGGCCGCCACGCTTGGCACCGACATTTTGTTTGACTGCGACGCCTCAGACGCAGATTCGCTGGACGCCATGTTCGCGGCCCTCGAGAAAGAATGGGGCACAATAGACTTTGTGGTCCATGCCATCGGCTTTTCGGACAAGTCCGAGTTGCGCGGACGCTACGTTGACACCTCGCCCGAAAACTTTCGCATGACGATGGATGTGTCGGTTTACACCTTCACCGCCGTCACCCAGCGCGCCGCAAAGATGATGCCTGAGGGTGGCTCGATCCTGACGCTGACCTATTACGGGGCAGAGCAAGTGATGCCACACTATAATGTCATGGGCGTTGCCAAGGCCGCCCTTGAGGCGTCGGTCAAGTATCTGGCCGAGGATCTGGGCAAGGATAACATTCGGGTGAATGCGATTTCGGCGGGACCGATCAAAACACTGGCCGCCTCTGGTATTGGCGATTTCCGCTATATTCTGAAATGGAACGAACTGAATTCGCCGCTGCGGCGCAATGTAACTCAAGACGAGGTCGGCAAATCCGCGCTTTATTTGCTGAGTGAGCTGGGCTCTGGCGTGACAGGTGAGAACTTGCATGTGGACGCAGGCTATCATGTGGTTGGCATGAAGGCTGTGGATGCGCCTGACATCGACGTGGTGACAGGGCGCAAATGAGTGCAAGCGCCTTCCTTGCTGTAGCCCTGCTGCATTTGATGGCCGCCATCAGCCCCGGCCCATCCGTTTTGATGGCCGCGCGCATTGGCGTGACCGAAGGGTTTCGATCTGGCGTTGCGGTCGCTGTTGGCATTGGTATTGGCGGCGTGTTCTGGGCCTGTGCGGCGCTGTTCGGGTTGGCGTTGTTGTTTGAATATGCGCCAATGTTGCTGACCGCGCTTAAAATCATCGGCGGCGTGTTTTTACTATATATGGCATATACGTTATGGAAATCTGCGGATGAACCGCTGGCCCGGACCATTGACGGTACTGCGCCCCGCAGCCTGACCAGCGCCTTTATGCTGGGGCTTGTCACACAGGTTTCCAACCCAAAACCCGCCATCCTGTTTGCCGCGATTTTCATCGGCACCGTTCCGGCAACCGCTGGATGGGGCACTTATGCGGCCCTGCTGTGCGTGGTGTTCTTTAACGAAGTCATGTGGAACACACTTGTATCGCGGATATTTTCGATGCAAAAAACCCGCGCGACCTATCTAAACCTGAAGGGCTGGATTGATCGGGCCTTTGGCGGACTTTTGGGTCTGCTGGGGATCAAAATAGCCATTACATAAATATTTAAGGGACACCCCATGAGCGACACGCGCCTTCCACATGAAAAAGGGTTTCACATCAGCTGGGACCAAATCCACCGCGATAGCCGGGCTTTGGCATGGCGACTGGATGGCAAGGGCCCGGTTGACGGCGCCTGGAAAGCCATCGTTGCAATCACCCGCGGCGGCATGGCGCCGGCGATGATCATTGCGCGCGAATTGGATGTGCGCACGGTGGATACCATCAGCATCAAGTCTTATGATCATCAACAACAGTCCGACGCCAAGGTGCTAAAGTCACCTGATACCGAAATGATGGGCGATGGCACCGGCATTTTGGTGATTGATGATCTGGTCGATACCGGCAAAACCCTTGAGGTTGTCAAAAGCCTCTATCCCAACGCCCATATTGCAACGGTCTACGCCAAGCCAAAGGGGCGCCCGATGGTAGACACGTTCATCACTGAAGTCTCGCAAGATACCTGGATCTTTTTCCCCTGGGATATGGCGCTGCAATATGTTGAGCCTTACCGCGGCACAGACTAATTCGGGGCTCATCACCCCTTACGGGGTTTTTCGCTGGCGCATCGGCCGCAATCCGCGAAGAAGGCCGTAAGGACTGATGAGCCTACCGCAAAAGGATCAATATGACTCATCCCCTGAACCCTGCCATGTCCGCCGCAACACCTCCGCCGGTAATGGAGGCGCGTCGTTGGCTCGACGGGGTCAGTTTTTCACCGGACAAACCTTTGATCAACGTTTCGCAAGCCGCGCCTGTGGATGTGCCCCCTTTGGCCATGCGCCGCGCCTTGGCCGAGATCGTGATGAACACGCCCGAGGTCCATCTTTACGGCCCCGTTCTGGGCCTTGGGGCTTTGCGGGCTGAAGTTGCCCAACAATGGAGCACGGCTTACGGCGGCACCATCAGCCCAGCAGAGGTCGCCATCACCTCCGGCTGCAACCAGGCCTTCGCCGCCTCGATCTCGACCCTCGCTGGGACAGGCGACGAGGTCATCCTGCCAACCCCCTGGTATTTCAATCATAAAATGTGGCTCGACATGCAAGGAATCAATGCGGTTCCCCTGCCCTGCGGCCCCGACATGCTGCCTAGCCCAGAGCATGCTGCGACGCTGATCACCCCGCGCACCCGCGCTATCGTGTTGGTGACACCCAACAACCCAACCGGCGCTGAATACCCCGCCAATCTGCTGCAAAAATTCTATACCCTGGCAAAGCAAAACGGCATCGCCCTTATTGTCGACGAAACCTACCGTGATTTTGACTCCCGCAGCGGCGCACCTCATGATCTATTCGCCGATCCCGATTGGGCCGACACCCTGATCCAGCTTTACTCCTTCTCTAAAGCTTACCGACTAACAGGCCACCGCGTCGGGGCGATGGTTGCCAGCACGTCGCGTTTGGCCGAGGTGGAAAAGTTTCTGGATACGGTTGCGATCTGCCCAAACCAATTGGGCCAGTTCGCCGCCCTTTGGGGCTTGCAAAACCTCTCGCGATGGTTGGCAGGTGAGCGCGACGAAATCCTTGCCCGACGGGCCGCCATTCAGACTGGTTTTGCAGGGCTTGAAACAAAGGGATGGAAGCTGTTGGGATGTGGTGCCTATTTTGCCTATGTTGAGCATCCATTTTCGATTGCGTCTGATCAACTGGCCCAAAACTTGGTCCGCGAGGCCGCAATTTTGACCCTGCCAGGGACTATGTTTGCCCCCGCGGATGACCCGTCCGGTGCGCGCCAATTGCGCATTGCTTTTGCCAATATCGACGTTGCCGGTATCACCACCCTGTTTGAACGGTTGAAAAACGTCGATTCCTAGGTTTTCAAAACAGCCAAAAACCGCGTTAGCTATTGATGTTTAACCCGTTTTTTTGCCACGCGAACAAAACTACTATTCCGGAATAGTGGAATTATTTTAGCGCCCCTTCGCTGCCCCTGACCAAACCATGCCCATGATTGCACTGTCACGGCTCTTGCCCCCCTGCCCGCAACCGCCTAAACATCGCTAAGCGCCATTCAAACGAGGGTTAAAACCGTGAGCAGCATCAAGAAAAAAACCAGCAACTTCTTCGTCTGGATCATCATGCTTTTGCTGATTGCGGGCTTGGGCGGATTTGGTGTTAGTAACTTTGGCGGCGCGACCACAGCGATCGCAACCGTCGGCGAGGCCGAGGTCAGCGTTGATGACTATTACCGCGCCCTGCAACAGGATCTGCGCGGCTATCAGGCCCAGATTGGCCAACCCTTGCCCTTGTCGCAAGCCATCCAATTTGGCATTGACCAAAACGTCCGTGCCCGCCTGATCACCGGCGCAGCACTTGACAATGAAACCCTGCGCTTAGGCCTTTCGGTTGGCGATGATCGTGTGCGCCGCGAAGTGCTGGCCAACACCGCCTTCCAAGGTATTGACGGCAAGTTTGACCGCGCAGGCTATAGCCAATCGCTAAACCGCGCTGGCGTTTCAGAGGCCGAGTATGAGGACAGCATTCGCGTTGAAACCGCCCGCTCTGTGTTGCAAGGCGCGATCCAGAATGGCGTCAAAGCCCCCGATGCGATGACCACTGCTTTTCTTGATTTCACACTGGAACGCCGCGATTTTACATGGATCCGGCTGGACCAAAACAACCTGACCGAAGTGGTGCCTGAACCAACAGACGCACAACTGCAAACCTTTTATGAGGCCAACGCCGACAGTTTTACTGAACCCCAAAAGAAACGGCTAAACTACATCTGGGTTACACCGGAAATGATCGTTGACGACATTGAGGTGCCAGAGGCGGATTTAGTTGAGGAATACAACAAACGCCTTAGCGAATATCTAAAACCCGAACGTCGCCTGGTCGAGCGCCTGATCTTCCCCAATGCCGAAAACATCGCTGCGGCAAAATCCCGTCTGGATGCAGGGACCGTCACCTTTGAAGAACTGGTCGTCGAGCGTGGTCTAACCCTGCTTGATGTTGATCTGGGCGATCAATCCATTCAAGACCTTGAAAATGCCGGTGACGCGATTTTCGCCTTGGACGCGCCAGGTGTGATTGGTCCGATCGACACAGGTTTTGGCCCAGCCCTGTTTCGCATGAACGGCATTATTGCCGCCACGGAAACCACATTGGACGAGGTGCGCGCGCAATTGCAAAGCGAATTGGCACTCGACCGTGCGCGGCGACAAATCAACGCCGGCATTTCCGACATTGATGATTTGCTGGCCGGTGGGGCGTCCTTACAAGAGGTCGCGGATGAAACTGACCTGCAACTGGCGCAAATTGATTGGGCCGAGGGCGACAGCGATGGCATCGCCAATTACAGCGCCTTTCGGGATGCCGCAGCGGCCGTGAACGATGGCGACTACGCCGAGATGCTGGAACTGGACGATGGCGGCATCTTTGCGCTGGAACTCAGCGAGACAATCGCCCCAGTTTTGAACCCGATGGACAGCGTTATGAGTGACGTCATCACCGGATGGGAAGCCGAAGAAATCGAACAACGCCTGACCGCAATGGCTGACGGATTGCTGGCACGCCTCGTTGAGGGCGAAGATATCGCAACGCTTGGCGTTGACACCATCCAACAGGTCGGCACGCTGCGCGATGATGTGGTTGAGGGCACGCCCGTTGGCTTTGTTGAAACGGTCTTCAAAATGCAAAAAGGCGCCGCCCAAATCATTGATGGGAACGAGGTTGTATTTGTGGTCCGGCTGGCGGATGTTCAAAAACCAGACACGGAAAACCCAGATCTGCCTGAAATAACGACCAACCTGCAAGCGGCGATCTCTCAGGCGTTGTCTGACGATATCTTTGCCGCCTTCAACGGTGCTGTGCAGTCCGAAGTCGGGGTTTCTATCAACAGTGCTGCGGTGAACGCGGTGCATTCCCAATTCCCACAATAAGGCGCACCCAACGTGGCCCTGACCCCTACATATGACGCATTCGAGGCTGGCTTTTCGGCGGGGAAAAACCAGTTGGTTTACACCCGTTTGGCGGCTGATCTGGACACACCCGTTTCACTGATGCTGAAATTGTCAGAGGCCCGTCAGGACAGTTTTATACTGGAATCTGTCACCGGTGGCGAAGTCCGTGGGCGCTATTCCATCATTGGGGCCAAACCTGACCTGATTTGGCAGTGCCACGGAAAGGCAAGTAAAATCAACCGGATGGCCCGTATTGACCGTGATAGCTTTGAGGTCCAAACAGGCGATCCGCTGGACAATCTTCGCGCTTTGATTGCCGAAAGCCGCATTGACATGCCAGAGGATCTGCCGCCCGCTTCGGCGGGTCTATTTGGCTATTTGGGGTATGACATGATCCGGCTGGTGGAACATCTGCCGGATATGAATCCTGATGTGCTCGGCTTGCCGGATGCTGTGATGATGCGCCCATCTGTGATGGTGGTGCTGGACGGAGTCAAAGGCGAGGTGATCGTGGTTGCGCCGGCTTGGGTGGACAGCGGGTTGTCCGCCAAAGCCGCCTATGCCCAAGCGGCCGAACGCGTCATGGATGCAGTGCGCGATCTGGAACGCCAAACCCCTGACGCCGCTCGCGATCTGGGCGACGCCACCGAAGTGGGTCCGCTGACCAGCAACTTTAGCCATGACGGTTACAAAGCGGCGGTTGAGGCGGCCAAGGATTACATCCGCGCCGGTGACATCTTTCAAGTGGTGCCCTCGCAACGCTGGACGCAGGATTTCACCCTGCCCCCCTTCTCGCTCTATCGTTCCTTGCGACGCACCAACCCCTCTCCGTTCATGTTCTATTTCAACTTCGGCGGTTTTCAGGTGATCGGCGCCAGCCCCGAAATTCTGGTCCGCGTGTTTGGCCGCGAGATCACCATTCGCCCGATTGCTGGCACGCGCCCGCGTGGCGCCACGCCGGAAGAGGACCGCGCATTAGAAGCAGACCTGCTGGCCGATCAAAAAGAGCTGGCGGAACATCTGATGCTGCTGGATTTAGGCCGCAACGATGTGGGACGGGTTGCCAAAATCGGCACGGTACGTCCAACGGAAGAATTCATCGTCGAGCGTTACAGCCATGTGATGCACATTGTGTCCAACGTGGTGGGTGAATTGGCCGATGACCAAGATGCGCTGTCAGCGTTTTTCGCGGGCATGCCAGCGGGCACCGTTTCGGGCGCGCCCAAAGTGCGTGCCATGCAGATCATTGACGAGCTGGAACCCGAAAAACGCAGCGTCTATGGCGGCGGTTGCGGTTATTTTGCAGCCAACGGCGACATGGACATGTGTATTGCCCTGCGCACGGCTGTGTTAAAGGACGAAAAGCTGTATATTCAAGCTGGTGGCGGGGTTGTTTACGACAGCGACGCCGAGGCGGAATATCAGGAATCGGTGAATAAATCCAAAGCGATCCGCAAAGCTGCAGAGGACGCTGGGCTGTTTGTGCGCGGGCGTAATTAGACGCGGCCATATTTCCCCTGCCGTTCTCACCACGCCTCTGTATTCCAATGATAAAGCGAAGAAAGCTGTCAGGCTTGATGAGCGGCGCGCCCTACTGCGCCAACAGCACCGCCGAAACCGGCGCGATTGCCACGCTGGCCGCGCGATCCTCTAGCGCCCATGTCACCAATGCCTCAATCGTATCGGCACGGGTATGGCCCAGCATAATCACACTGCCCTCTTGGGCGGCCCGAAAGGCAGCACGATCCAGATAACGACGGATCACCGATGGTTTTTCACCATCCTCGTCCAGCTCGCGAAACACCAGCGCCGCTGGCACCCCTTCGCGCATCGCAGCCTTTTGCGCCGAATTCAGCCCCTTGCTGGGCGTGATCAAGCCATAGCCCTTGTCCGACATGATACCGGCAATCTGGGTGGCCGTACTGGGCCCGCGCAAAAATCCGTTCGCGCCCAGATCCAGCACCGCGACGGCCTCGGGGATCGCACGGGCATACGCGCCAAAGGCGACCTCGACATCGGTGGCATTGGCCCCGAACGGCAAGTTTGTCAGCATCAAGACTTCGAACCCCGCCTTGCGATAGCGCGCCGCAACCATATGGGCATCGTCACGCACAGCGTCGACGGCAAAGCTCAACGCAAACGGCAGATGAGACAGAACCTCATCCGAGATGGGGTGCGCGGGGTCGTCAATCAGCACCACCGAGAACATCGGCTTGGCATCAGGGTTTTCAAACTTCATCGCATGGGTCAGCAACGCGCCTTTGTCAGACTCAGGTGCAATGCCCTGGTTCGCTTCAACAACTTCGGCTTGGCTGTCGCCGCCGATTGTGGGCAAGCGGTTGGTTTTCACATTTGGCGCAAGATTGGTGATTTTGGGCACAGGGACGCGGGCTGTGTCAAACTGCCCTTGCGTGGCGGGCGCTGCCGGTTC
>DEIK01000105.1:1647-40547 GCA_002352425.1 Rhodobacteraceae bacterium UBA2776 | reverse complement strand
GTTTGCGTCGCTGGCGGGGCAACGGGTGTTGGCACCACAAGGGTCGCTTCCTGTTGTGGGATTTGCGGCGCATCCGGTGCTATTATTTGCGGCAACGCGGCCGGTTGAACATCCGGTGTTTCGCTGGGCGCGTCCATTGTCTTTGGCACATCCGCCTGATCGGTTTCATCCGTGGCCGCTGTTTCAGGCGCATCTTGCGACGCGGGCGGGGTCACCTCGGCGATTTGCACATCGGTTTGCGGCGCAATTTCGGGCATAGAAGAGTCTGGCAATGCCTCCGTGGCCGCCGGTGAAACAGATGCCTCTGTCATGCTGGTGGTGGGGGCGCTGTCCGTCGTCGCGGCCAAGTCGGCCTCTGGTTCCGCTGGGGGCATCACTTTAGGCGTTTGTACTTGAGCGGTGTCACCGGATGTGGTCGCCTCACCTTCGCTCATTGCAACTGCGGCGGGTGTATCTTCTGCTACGGGGGTATCCTCTGCCGTTGCAAGCTCGGTGGTCTCTTCATGCTCTGGGTCTGGCGCGGTGTCTGGCGCGGTGTCTGGCATTACCTTTGGCACGGCGGACTCGGTTGCGTTGGCATCGGAGGCGTCAGCTAGAGACGTCACGACGCTCTCTTGTGCAACATTGGGTTCAACCACAGAATCCGGTGTTGGCTCAGCGGCTTGCTCTTGCATTGTATCTGCCACAGGCGCTCGATTTGCATTGCTGTACACCAGCGAAACCGTTGTCACAGCCGCTGCCGCAAGCAATCCACCCCAACTGACGCCCAATAATAATCCACGTATCACGTATCGCTCCGCCTCTTGTCTGTTCTTACGGCACCTTATGACAGCCAATGACCCTCAGGCCTTGACCCTTTGACGCCTCTAGGGGATGTATAGCCTGACAAATGCGCGCAATCACCACCAAATTGCGCGAATTAGCAATGAAAGCGGAAAAATGCTCCTTCTGATCGATAATTACGACAGTTTCACATATAATCTGGTCCATTATCTGGGCGAATTGGGTGCGGATGTTGTGGTAAAACGCAATGACGCCCTGCAAGTGAACGAAGCAATGGCGATGGGGGCAGATGCAATCCTGCTGTCGCCTGGCCCTTGCGATCCGGCACAGGCTGGCATTTGTCTTGAATTGACACGCGCGGCCGCGGCCGCGCAACTGCCGTTGATGGGTGTTTGTTTGGGACATCAGACCATAGGCGAAATGTTTGGTGGCAAAGTGGTGCGCTGTGATGAAATCGTGCATGGCAAAATGGGCCAGATGCAGCATGATGGCAGCGGCGTGTTTGCCGGTCTGCCCTCGCCCTTTGCCGCAACGCGCTATCATTCCTTGATCGTCGAGCGTGATACCCTGCCCGATTGCCTGACCGTGAATGCCGAGCTGCAAGATGGCACCATCATGGGGCTGCGTCATAAGGATTTGCCGATCCACGGGGTGCAGTTCCACCCAGAATCAATTGCCTCCGAGCATGGCCACAAGCTGTTGCAAAACTTTTTGGATATCGCTGGACTTAACACAAAGGTGGCCGCATGAGTGACGCCCTAAAACCGCTAATCAACGCCGCCGCCAACGGTCCGCTGACCCGCAAACAAGCCGAAGACGCCTTTGGCATTTTGTTCGATGGCGAGGCCACCCCCAGCCAAATTGGCGGGCTGTTGATGGCCCTGCGCACCCGTGGCGAAACCGTGGATGAATACGCGGCCGCAGCCAAAGTGATGCGCGACAAATGCAACGCTGTGAAGGCCCCCGAGGGGGCGATGGACATCGTTGGCACGGGCGGCGATGGCATGGGCACGCTGAACATTTCCACTGCCACCGCATTTGTTGTGGCAGGCGCTGGCGTGACAGTTGCCAAACACGGCAACCGCAATCTATCCTCCAAATCCGGCGCGGCCGATGCGCTGGGGGAAATGGGCATCAACGTGATGGTTGGCGCGAAAGTGGTTGAAAAGGCGCTGAAAAATGTCGGTATCGCCTTTATGATGGCCCCCATGCACCACCCCGCCATTGCCCATGTGATGCCAACCCGTGCCGAACTGGGCACTCGCACGATTTTCAACATCCTTGGCCCGCTGACCAACCCTGCGGGCGTCAAACGTCAGTTGACGGGGGCGTTCTCGCGCGACCTGATCCGGCCAATGGCCGAAACGCTGGCCGCACTTGGGTCTGACAAAGCATGGCTTGTGCATGGCTCGGACGGCACAGACGAATTGTCGATTGCGGGCGTCAGTTGGGTGGCGGCGCTGGAAGACGGCAAAGTCACCGAATTTGAGATCAATCCAGAGGACGCAGGCCTGCCCGTGCATCCGTTCGAGGAAATCCTTGGCGGCACCCCCGCCGAGAACGCGGTGGCCTTTCGCGCCCTGCTGGACGGTGAAAAATCCGCATATCGCGACGCGGTGCTGTTGAACGCTGCCGCCGCCTTGATGGTGGCCGACAAGGTGAGCACCTTAAAGGACGGGGTCGCGATGGCCGCCCAAAGCATTGACAGCGGCGCGGCTAAGAAAAAAATCGTTGAATTGGCAGAACTTACCTCGAAAACCTAGTGTAATTTGTTGGGGTAACGCCGCCCGCCGCACGTGGGGGCTTTACCCCAACCATTCAACCGAATGCACATGTGGCCCCGCAACGGCCAGTTGCCGCACAGCACCATCCTGTGGCCACAAGCGCAACGTCAAACGCGGACCGTCATCCGTGCTTTGCTCAAACGATAACCACGCCACGGGGGCGGTTTTTGTGGCCCTTGCGCCTGCCGCCTCCATCCGCGCCTTAATCCGGCGCCGCACATCGTTCGGGAAATACTGATAGGCGATCGAGTGGAACAACACCCGCGTCACACCCTCTTCAGGTTCCGCAGAAATCTGCGCCTCGACCCAATCCGCTGCATCCATCTGCGCCATCTCGGGTGGCGCGCGCTGCGCGATCTCTAATGCGGCCTTGATCCGTGTGATCCTCGCGGCCTGATCCGGCCAGATATAGGCCAGCATCCGGTCCCGATGCGCGGCTTGGGTGATATCCAGCGGGTTGCGATCACAACCCTTGCGGCGGATGATCCGGGGCTCGCCACTGGGTGGCAAGGCACCGTTCCACTCTGGCGAAAGTTTGACGCCAGAGGCCGGATCACCACGCTGCTGATCACCAAACTGATAAGTAAACCGATCCGCAAACAGGTTCAGCCCGCCGCTCGCCCCGACCTCATACAACGCCAACGGCAAGCCAGTCTGCTGTGCGATGAAACACATCCCCGGATAAAGCACGGCTGAGCGCGCCACCTCGTTGGTTTGCGGTGGATGGTCCAAAAACGCGCAAATCTCGTCATCGGCGTCAAAAATCGCGTCCATTGCAACCCCGGTTAGGGCCTGCTGGTCTGGCAATTCATTGGGCGGATAGCACGCCGCCAATTCCGGCAACCGGCCTTTTTGTACCAGCGCATTCAACGCCCCCGCCAAGCGCAGCGCCACGGCATCCCCCAATGCATCTGCCTGCCCGCGCCATGTTAAAATACGCTGGCCGGTTTTGCTGCCCTGATCCAATGCAACGCCCAACCCCGCCATCAACTGCGCCGTCAAAGGCGATCCCAATTGCGCGCACCAGATCGCCTGTTTGGCGAAACTCTCGCGGATTTCGGCTTCAGATTGCATCCATATTCCTTTTCGCCGCTATCTTATCGCCCAGAAACTTCAATAACAATTGTCGCCGCGCCCCAATGGGGTTAAACAAATGGCATGAACATTTTGGACAAAATCAAAGCTTACAAGCTTGAGGACGTGGCGGCGCGCAAAGCGGCTGTTTCGATTGCCTCGGTTGATGCCGCCGCCAAAGCCGCCGCCCCCGTGCGCGGCTTTGCGAACGCCCTGAATATGGCGACCCACGATGGTTACGGATTGATCGCTGAGATCAAAAAGGCCAGCCCCTCCAAAGGGTTGATCCGCGAGGATTTCGATGTGCCTGCCTTGGCGCAAGCCTATAAGGATGGTGGCGCGACCTGCCTGTCGGTGCTGACGGATGCGCCCAGTTTTCAAGGGGCGGATGAATTTTTGCAGGCTGCCAATGCGGCGGTTGACCTGCCAACGTTGCGCAAAGATTTCATGTATGATCCTTACCAGATCGTCGAGGCGCGCGCACTTGGAGCGGACTGCATCCTGTTGATCATGGCCACACTTGAGGACGGTCAGGCTGCCGAACTTGAAGATGTCGCCATTGGTTTGGGTCTGGATGTATTGATCGAGGTCCATGACGAGGACGAATTGGCCCGCGCCTCAAACCTGAAATCGCCGTTGATCGGCATAAACAACCGCAATTTGAAGACCTTTGAGACCACTTTGGACACCACCAAGACTTTGGCCAAACTGGTGCCTGCCGGTCGCACAATTGTCGCGGAATCCGGTCTGAGCACATCGGATGATCTGGCCGAGTTGGCCCAATACGGCGCGCGCTGCTTTTTGATTGGCGAAAGCCTGATGCGTCAGAATGATGTCGCCGCCGCGACCCGTGCCTTGCTGGCCAACCCGTTGATGCCCGCCGGAGGGATGTAGATGGTTGATCTGACGCATTTCGACGAAAGCGGTCAGGCGCATATGGTTGATGTCTCGGCCAAACCCGTCACGTCGCGCACTGCGATTGCACGCGGTCATGTCAAAATGACTGCTGCGACTTACGCGGTGATGACGGATGGTTCCGCCAAAAAGGGCGACGTGTTGGGGGTGGCCCGTCTGGCGGGGATCATGGGCGCGAAACAGACCAGCAACCTGATCCCGCTGTGCCATCCGCTGCCGATCACCAAAGTCGCGTTGGAGCTGACCCCAGACGCCAGCCTTCCCGGCGTGGTGATCGAGGCGACGGTGAAAACCACGGGCCAAACCGGCATTGAAATGGAAGCCCTGACAGCGGTGTCTGTGGCGGGGCTGACGGTCTATGACATGCTGAAAGCGGTCGAGAAAACCATGGAGATTTCCGGCATCCGCCTGTTAATGAAAGAAGGCGGCAAATCCGGCACGTTTGAGGCGGAGTAGATGGGAAAAGGCCGCTCGTTAGAGCTGTATTTCATCGACGGTAAACCTGACGGGATGCTGACGGCGGAAGTGTTCAACTGGACAGGTCATGTTTTGATGACGCCGCGCACACGGATCAAGGACGCGCTGGGGCGCAATGAGACTGGTTATACGGGCGTCTATATTCTGCTGGGCGAGGCGGAGGCTGGGCCGCAAGCCTATATTGGCGAAGCCGAAGAGTTGGGTACTCGTCTGCGCGGGCATGTGGCGGGTAAGGACTGGTGGGAGACCGCGGTGTTGATCACCTCTACAGCCAACAATCTGCACAAAGCTCACGTGAAATACTTGGAGTCGCGGCTGGTTGAAATGGCCACGACCTCCAAAAGGATGCCTTTAGAAAATGGAAACGCTCCCACACGCAGCAGCCTATCCGAGGCGGCGACGGCCAATATGGAAGAGTTTCTAGAGACCTTGATGATGGTATTACCAGCCATTCAAGTGGACATGTTTGTGAATAATGTACGGCCTGTGAAGGTTGGAGAAAGCAAGCCCCAGACTTTGAATGCTTTTGAATTTGAGATCAAAAGTCCAAAACTTGGTGTCCATGCGACAGCATCTATAACAAATGGAGAAATGGTTGTTCATGCTGGCTCTAAGGGCCGCAGCGAATGGGTTGGAAAAGCATCGTGGGACAGTGGATATCGAAGCCTTCGCGACCATCTAATTGAGACAAAAATTATGATCCCAGAAGGAGGCAGTGCAGTGTTCAGTGAAAATTTTGCGTTTTCTAGCCCGAGTGCTGCCGCTGCTGTTGTTCAGGGCCGTGCCGCAAATGGCCGTGTCGATTGGAAACTCAAAGGCACCAACACCACCTACGCTGAATGGGAAGCAACCCAATTGGAAACCGAAGAATGATCACCGTCACCGACGCCCTCGCCCAAATCTTTTCCCTCGTCAAACCGCTTGAAACCGAGGTCATTCCGCTGGCCAAAGCCGCTGGTCGCACTCTTGCGGAACCGGCCGTGGCCAGCCGTGATCAGCCGCCGTTTGCGTCGTCCGCGATGGATGGTTACGCCGTTCAAGGCGTCGAGGTTGAGGACGATGTCATGTTCAAGGTCATCGGCGAATCCGCCGCGGGCCACCGCTTTGACGGCGAGATCAAGGCCGGACAAGCGGTGCGGATATTCACGGGCGCGCCGGTGCCCAAAGGCGCAACGCGTGTGGTGATCCAAGAGGACGTGACCCGCAACGGTGATTTGATCACCTTGGGCCGTGAGTTAGACCAAAGCGACTACATCCGCCCCGCAGGCGGCGACTTTAAGTCGGGCGACACGCTGGACGCGCCGCGCGTGTTGACCCCGTCTGACATCGCGCTTTTGGCCTCGATGAACATCGCATCCGTCACCGTCGCGCGGCGCCCCATTGTCGCCCTGATGGCGACCGGAGATGAGCTGGTGATGCCCGGCGAGAATCCAGGACCGGACCAGATCATGGCGTCGAACAATTTCGGCTTGGCTGCGTTGATTGAACAACA
This sequence comes from Rhodobacteraceae bacterium UBA2776, assembly GCA_002352425.1. GTDB lineage: Bacteria > Pseudomonadota > Alphaproteobacteria > Rhodobacterales > Rhodobacteraceae > Profundibacter. The sequence continues at coordinate 34,022 of DEIK01000105.1, read as the reverse complement.
CGGTGGCGAGGCGCGGATGTTGCCAATCGCGCGCGACAATCAGGCTTCGCTTGAGGCGGCGTTTGGGTTGTGCGAGGGGGCCGACCTGATCGTCACCATAGGGGGCGCCTCGGTGGGTGACCATGATTTGGTTGGTCAGGTGGCCGGTGATTTGGGGCTGGATCGCGCCTTTTACAAAATCGCCATGCGCCCCGGCAAACCGCTGATGGCGGGCACAATCAACGGGGTTCCGATGATTGGCCTACCGGGGAACCCTGTATCGTCAATGGTTTGCGGGCACATCTTTATATTGCCTGCCCTGCGCGTGATGTTAAGGTTTGACGCCGAACCCCGAGTTCGCCAAACCGCCATTTTGTCCGAGGATATGCCCGCCAACGGCCAGCGCGAACATTACATGCGCGCGACGGTCAAGGGTGACGAAATCACCCCATCCGCCCGCCAAGACAGCGCCCTGTTAAGTGTTCTGGCCAATGCAAACGCCTTGTTGATCCGCCCCGTCGATGCCCCCGCGATAAGCAAGGGCGATCGGGTCGACTATATCGCGCTGAATTAGCGTCCCCCGTAAGTGCGATTGAAAACCAGTACGCATCACTGGACTTAACCCAGAAATTTTACCTTATAGATAAAAGTTCCGAACGGAATGAACGAAGCAATCGCGCCAATGCCGGTCAGTCGGCTATTGATGCGACCCAGAGCGAAATGCACAAGCAGCGTTGCGATAAAACCCACAAACAATGCGCCATGCACGGGGCCGATAACTTTGACCAGTTGCGGCATTTCCAGCCAGTATTTGAACGGCACCGCGATGAAAACAAGCGCAATAAGGGAAGTGCCTTCAAACAGGGCAGCAATTTTCAGCCATTTTAAATCTGGATTTATCATCGGTATGCTCGCTTGTTTTTGACCTGTCTCAACGCCATAGCAAAGCTTGCCGAACAGAAACATGCGGCATAATGGGTGCATTTTGGGGGAGTTGACACAAAACGAGAACATGTGTAGAACAGGAGCCGAACGCCCTATATATAGGGGCTATTGGGTGAATACGGGGAGTGTGGCTATGCTGACGCGCAAACAACTGGAACTGTTAGACTTTATCAATAAGCGGGTGGCGCGGGACGGTGTTCCGCCCTCGTTTGACGAAATGAAAGAAGCGTTAAGTTTGCGCTCCAAATCGGGTATTCATCGGCTGATCACAGCGCTGGAGGAACGTGGGTTCATTCGGCGGTTGGCACATCGGGCGCGGGCCATTGAGATTATCAAATTACCCGAAGCCTTGGGCGGATCATCTGGCGTTGAGGCCAGTGACCGCACGACCGGGTTCGAGCCGCAAGTGATTGACGGCGATAAGGTTGATGCGCCGCGTGATGCGATGCCGGTGATGATGGGCCATGCGGTCGAGCTGCCTGTCATGGGGCGGATCGCGGCGGGCACACCGATTGAGGCGATTTCCGAGGTGTCGCATAATGTGTCGGTTCCTGGTGGTATGGTGGCGGGCCAAGGGCATCACTATGCGCTCGAGGTTAAGGGCGACTCTATGATCGACGCGGGCATCAACAACGGCGACGTTGTGGTGATCCGCGAGACTTCGGCGGCGGACAACGGCGATATCGTTGTGGCGCTGGTTGAAGGGCATGAGGCGACGCTGAAACGCTATCGTCGCAAAGGCGCTATGATTGCGCTTGAAGCGGCCAATCCGGCCTATGAAACCCGCATGTTGCCCGAAGAACAGGTCAAGGTGCAGGGGCGTCTGGTTGGGTTGATCCGGACCTATTAGGGCGCTGTCAGACAAATTCACCCGCTAAATGTTCGACACTTTTGAAACTGGGAACCCAGATACCCAAAACGCTCTTTTCCAATGCAAGATCGGTTTACCAATAGTGGTAGCAATGCAGTATGGAATTGAAATGGCCGAACATTCCATTCCAGAGAATTTCCTGAGCCTTTGGAGCGAAGAGGACCGGATCAGATCTTGGGCAATCGAAAAGATTGCTGAGCACGAATACCTTCCTGGCCACTTGAGGCTAATCGAAACTTACATGGATTGTGTTGATATGGTTCGAAGGCTGGACCTTAGGCCTAAACGACGAAATGCGCTTGCATCACTTTATCTCCGAACTTTTGATAACTTTGGCTCTGCCTTGCGGGAAACACTTTCTGGCAAACCTCGAGGATGCGCGATGTATTTGCGGGACCAACTCGAAACCTACTTTCTGATCGATTATCTATCTTCAGAAGACGGGCGCCCTGAAGCATGGATTGACGCAACACCTGATGAGATCAGGAAAAACTATTGACCAGTCCAGATTCGAAACTCTTTAGACGAACGGGATAATCGGGGAGTAAGTAAACGTCGTGAAATGTATGGAATGCTCTCTGCATTAGGCGCTCACCCATCTCCTCATGGCCTAGAAATGAGCCGAGATGGGACGCGCGCATTGCGCATGGGGCCGTTCAAACAAATAGAAAGCCTTCAACAATGTATTGAAGAGGCCGCTAAACACTGCGTCTTACTTACCCCTATTCTAATCCATTTCTGCTATGAGTTTGGAGAGCAAGGGTTGAGCGTTTCAAGTAACCTTGCACTTCAATACCAAAAGGTGAGTGAGCACAATTTTGGTGCAGTATAGGGCACATGATTTGCCCCTCCAGTGGTGCCCAGCTCTCTGAACTAATACCGCTAATCTGTGTTCCACAATCGCGCGCCCGCTTGCTCTTTGGCCCCGATCAGCCGCAACCCATCATCTTGCGCGTAGATCGCCAAGGCACCCGTTTTTTCCAATGAGACCGCATCAATCATCCGGCAGGGTCCCTCCCCGTTTGATTGCGCAGTTGTGACCACCCAAACCCCAACCTGACATTCCGATGCCAATCGCGTCACGGCCCCCTTCCCTGTCAGGTTCACAAACGCCTGACCATCGACCTCAAACCGCCGCATGCCCTTTTCCCCCGAAAACCCCACACGGCCAAAGGCCTTGGCCTGCGCCAAAGGGCCGTCGCCGTCGTTTTCCAGCCAGTTGCGGGATGCAAACCCGTCGCCACGCGCTTTGCTCATGGCGCGCCCCTCCGCCCCCATAACGCCAACCAACCCGCCACTGGGCGAGATCAGCACGGCAGGCCGCTCGGTGTTTGCCCATAACACAAATCCAATCAGCGCCACCCCAATGCCCGCGTACCGCAACCGCCCCTGCCACAGGATCAAGAACAACATCCCCAGTGCAAACATCGGCAGCACGGCACCCATTGGCGTCACCACATGGCTCAGCGCGCCGTCCAGCCCCGCGACCCATTCCGCCACACCCAATATCCAAAGGATGCCCCAACGCATGAACGCCAACCCGATCCACGCCAACCCGAGTGGGTACAACACCGCGGCCATAACGGCGGCCGGCATCACCAGTATCCCCATCAATGGCACCGTCAACATATTGGCGAGCAAGCCATAATGGGCGATCTGGTTAAAATGCGCCGCCGCCACAGGGGCCGTTGCCGCCCCCGCCACAAAGGACGAGATCAGCACTGCCAGCACGGGGCGCAAAAACGCGGGCACATTTGAGTCGTCCCAATAGCGCAGGGCGCCAAACACCGCGACCAAGGCCGTGGTGGCCGCGAATGACATCTGAAACCCAGGCCCCGTCAGGGCTTCTGGACGGCGCAACAAAACGATGACCGCCGCCAAGGCCACGGCCCGCAGGGTCAAAGCGCGGCGCTCGAACAGGATCGCCACCAGCATGACGGCCACCATGATAAAGGCACGTTCCGTCGCCACATTTCCGCCGGACAGGGCCAAATATCCCGATGCCGAGACCAGCGCCACAAGGGCCGCAATTTTCTTGATCGGCCAACGCAGATTGACCATCGGCACCAAGGACAACACAAATCGCATCGCGCCAAACACGAAACCCGTCAGCAACCCCATATGCAAGCCCGAGATCGCCAGCAAATGCGCCAGATTGGAGGCGCGCAACTGACCCAACACCTCGCGCCGCATACCCGAACGATCCCCCGTCATGATGGCCGCCGCAAAGGCCCCTGCGTCCCCCGACATGCGCTCTTGAACACCTTGGGATATAGCGCGGCGAATGCGTTCGACCATCAGACCTGCCTGCCCTTGCTTGGCGGGTGCCAGCGTTAAAACCGGCACGCGGGTGTAACCAACAGCCCCCAGACTTTGGAACCACGCCATGCGCTGAAAATCAAAACCGCCTGGTTCGACCGGCCCTTGGGGGCCGGACAAATGCCCTGTTGTTATAATCAACATGCCCGGTTCGGGGGTGATGTAGCTCTCTTTGCTGTGCAATGTCACACGCACCTTGGCGGGGGTGCGCCAATCGGGTGTGCGTTCCAGCACCACGCGATCCAGTGTCAGCCGCACCTTGTCCGATTGCGAGCGATCAACCTTGATCACCCGCCCCTCAATCGCGCCATAGTATCGAAACCCCAGCACCGGTTCGGCCACCATATTGGCCCGCAATCCCGCTGCCAAAACGCCGATGATAATCAAAAGGGCGGCCAAAAACAGGGGTCGCATGCGTTCACCTAGCCAAAGCGCCGCCGCGCCCAGTCCAACGACCAAAGCCGCCAGCGAGGCATAAGCGCCGCCGCCCGGCTCAATGCTTAGGCTAAAGTAAATGCCAACGCCGATTGCCAGACACACCGGCACCCACGCGGACAAATGCCCGCGTTGGCGCAAAAGCAGATCAGGCACCAAATCAATCAGGTTGGGTATTTGCGCCACTCTTGTCCTTGCCCTCGCGCCACATTAATACAGTCTTAACGCTACCCCCCTCATGGTTTCCAAAAGGTTAATTTCTCATGCCCTCACGTCCTGTTGTCACCCGTTTTGCGCCATCGCCAACCGGATATCTACATATCGGCGGTGCGCGCACCGCCCTGTTCAACTGGTTGTTCGCTCGCCATCATGGCGGTGAATTCCAACTGCGGATCGAGGACACCGACCGCGCCCGCTCGACCCCCGAAGCCACCGCTGCCATTCTGCGTGGCATGGACTGGCTGGGGCTAGACCATGATGGCGACGTGGTCAGCCAGTTCGCGCGCGCCGATCGCCACGCCGAGGTTGCGCATCAAATGCTGGACGCGGGCCATGCCTATAAATGTTTCTCGACCCAAGAGGAAATCGCTGCTTTTCGTGACGCCGCCAAGGCTGACGGCAAGTCCACTTTGTTCCTGAGCCCTTGGCGCGATGCCGCTGCGGACAGCCACCCTGACGCACCCTATGTGATCCGCATGAAAGCACCGCGTGACGGGCAAACCGTGATTGATGATCAGGTGCAGGGGCCCGTAAAATTTGAAAATAAATTGCTGGATGACATGATTTGTTTACGTTCAGATGGCACACCCACCTATATGTTGGCTGTTGTTGTAGATGATCATGATATGGGGGTGACCCATGTAATCCGTGGCGATGACCACTTAAACAACGCGGCCCGCCAGACGCTGGTTTATACGGCTATGGGTTGGGACGTGCCTGTCTGGGCGCATATTCCGCTGATCCACGGACCAGATGGCAAAAAACTGTCAAAACGCCATGGGGCGTTGGGGGTCGAGGAATATCAGGCCATGGGGTATCCGGCAGAGGCAATGCGCAACTATTTAGCGCGATTGGGGTGGAGCCATGGGAATGACGAGTTTTTCACCACGGCGCAGGCCATCGCATGGTTTGGATTGGATGGCATTGGCAAATCTCCCTCGCGGTTTGATTTCAAAAAACTGGATAACATTTCGGGGCAGCATATCGCGGCCCTTGAGGATCAGGCGCTTGTCGATCAAATTGGCGCGTTTTTGGCCGTAACGGGTCAGCCTGTCCTAAGTGACGAACAAAATAAACTTATGCTGCGTGGTATGTATTGCCTAAAGGAGCGCGCCAAGACAATCCCGTTACTAATTGAAAAGGCTGAATTTATACTGACATCACGGCCCATAGCGCCGGATGAGAAAGCCGCCAAGCTGCTCGATAGTGTATCCCGTGGTATACTGAACCAATTGACGCCCCTGCTGCAAGATGTTAGCTGGACACGCGACACCTTAGAACAGGTGGCAACCGAGGTTGCCGAGGCCAATGATGCCAAGTTTGGCAAGATCGCAGGCCCCCTACGGGCAGCACTGGCGGGACGTACCACAACGCCCAGTGTTTTCGACATGATGCTGGTTATCGGGCGCGAAGAAACCATCGCCCGCCTGACCGATGCAATTGGCTAGGGCACATGCTCTGGTCAATCTGACCCCGCAATCCTGCTCGCGATCCGCGCGGCTGGGACAACGATAGGAATAATAATGACCAACAAAACAAAGACCGCGACGCTTACCTTTGATGGCAAGACACTTGAATTGCCCATGCACTCCCCTTCTGTGGGACCAGACGTTATCGACATTCGCAAACTCTATGGGCAGGGCGATGTTTTCACATATGACCCGGGTTTCACCTCTACGGCGGCCTGTGATTCTTCCATCACCTATATCGACGGCAATCAGGGCATCCTGCTGCACCGCGGCTATCCTATTGATCAGCTGACAGAGAAATCTCATTATCTCGAGGTTTGCTATCTGCTGCTCTATGGTGAATTGCCAACCGCAGAATCCCTAGAAGATTTCGAAATGCGCGTGACAAATCACACCATGCTGCATGAGCAAATGATGAACTTTTTCCGTGGGTTCCGTCGTGATGCGCACCCAATGGCTATCATGACCGGTGTGGTTGGCGCGATGTCTGCGTTCTACCACGATTCAACTGACATCAACGACCCGCACCAGCGCGAAGTTGCCTCTATTCGTATGGTTGCCAAAATGCCAACGATCGCTGCGATGGCGTTTAAATACGCGCAGGGCCAGCCATTTGTGTACCCCCGCAATGACCTGGACTATGCGTCGAATTTCTTGCGCATGTGCTTCTCGGTTCCGGCTGAAGAATACGAAGTTGACCCAATCCTGGCCCGCGCGATGGACCGGATTTTTACGTTGCACGCCGATCACGAGCAAAACGCCTCGACCTCGACCGTGCGTTTGGCTGGCTCCTCTGGCGCCAACCCGTTCGCCTGTATCGCGGCGGGCATCGCTTGCCTTTGGGGGCCTGCACACGGTGGCGCCAACCAGGCGTGTTTGGAAATGCTTGGGGAAATTGGATCGGTTGATCGCATTCCCGAATTCATCGCACGCGCCAAAGACAAGAACGATCCGTTCCGCCTGATGGGTTTTGGCCACCGCGTTTACAAAAACTTTGACCCACGCGCCACGGTTCTAAAAGAATCCGCTGACGAGGTGTTGGAATTGCTGGGGATCGAGAACAATCCGAAATTGCAGGTTGCCAAGGCGTTGGAAAAAGCAGCGCTCGAGGATCCATATTTCAAGGATAAGAAACTGTTCCCGAATGTGGATTTCTACTCGGGTATCATTCTTGAAGCGATGGGTTTCCCAACCTCGATGTTCACGCCAATTTTTGCGCTGTCGCGCACCGTCGGCTGGATCGCACAATGGAAAGAAATGCTGGACGATCCGCAGTTGAAAATCGGCCGCCCACGCCAGCTCTATCAGGGCGAAACATTCCGCGACTATGTGAATGTCGAAGACCGCTAGGTCTGATTGGCCACACGAACACCAACAAGGGCTGCCGATACGGTGGCCCTTTTTTCTTGCCCAATCCGCGTCGCGCCCCTTAAAAAAGATGGGTCCGCAGTTCACCCAGACGGCGCCGGTGCTTTCACCATGCTAAACCTGCTTGGAATTTTCTGAGCAATTGTCTTTTTGCGCAATATGATAAGGGCGGCTCTTGTAGAACTTCAGCGCAGGAAAGGCATCTTATGTCACGTGATCACATACCTCTGCAAATTACCGACCTTTAGGGGTTTGCCACGTCTCTACGCAAGCAACTCCCTGAAAACGAGGATCGCCCAAGCCATCTGACGTTCCTTGGCATGATCGCCCGCGCGGCCGGGTTTCGAAATTACCAACACTTACAAAGTCAGGCCGACAAATCCCGCCCGCTTTCCCAACAGATCAGCAAACAGCTGGATCGCGCGGTGCGGGTGTTTGATGGCGGGATGAAGATGCTTGACTGGCCTGCCACCACGGCGGTCAATGCCTGTGCCTTTGGCCGATCTGGTTTGATCAAAGCGATTTCCGCCGCCTGAAACCAATTTCAAAATTGCAAGTTTTTATGCCTTTAAAACAGCGCATTACGTCGCCTTCGCACCATGCTATTCAATAACCTTGGCTGGATATTGTTTAACATTCGGGGATGGGGCCACGTTGGGGCATCGAATTTACACGATGCAAACAACACGATGCAAACAGCACAATGCAAACACGCATCATCCCATCCCACTTGGCCCTCAATAAAAGGCCAGATCACCAATATTTGGAGAAATGAAATGACTAGCATTACCCTTAAAGCCTTTAGCAATATTACCACAGTTCTTGTCACAAGCGCCTTGTTGTCTTTGCCCAGCGTAACCGCGTTACATGCCAGCGAAGTGACCTTTGATGATGGGCACAAATTATCCGTCTGCGTCATGGATGGCGGCGTTGTGGTAAATTCAGGCGGCGTCACGTCTTGCTGGAACCCTGTAACGGACGAGATAACCGATTGTGACAACAGCCAGCGTGGCGAGCCTGATGGCTGTTACACAGAACCTGTGACGCCCATTCGCGACCGTGGTGGCAATATGACCAAACCTGTGTTGAACACTGATCTCATGATCATGCAGCCTGATACCAACTCGACTGTTGGCGCTGGCGCAAAACCTGCGGGCGGCAAATTGGACCGCCAGGTTCTGAAACGCAACGGATCATAGCGACTTGAAAACAACGTCCGGCCCTGTTGCAATTGTCGGAACATTGCCGGACGATCTGTTTGCGGTTTGGGGGCTTAGCGGCCCTCAAAATTTGCAGGGCGATTCTCGAGGAACGCCAGCACGCCTTCTTTAAAGTCGCGCGTTTTTCCAGCCTCGCCTTGCAAGCGCGCTTCCAAGGCCAATTGCTCATCCATAGAACTGTCAAAGGATCCGCGAATTGCCTCTTTTACACGGGCATAGGCAGCGGTTGGGCCTTTGGCCAGTTTGGTGGCGCGCGCATACCAATGGTCGGCAAAGGCGTCATCCTCCACGGCTTCCCAGATCATGCCCCAATCAGCAGCTTGCTGGGCTTTGATGGGTTCGGCAAACAGTGCCGCCCCCATTGCCTTGGCCGCGCCCATTTGGCGAGGCAACCAATAGGTGCCGCCGGCGTCAGGGATCAGCCCGATGCGGGTGAAGGCCTGCAGGAACACCGCAGATTTTGTGGCAATCACCACGTCGGCGGCCAGCGCAAGATTGGCCCCGGCCCCGGCAGCCGCACCGTTCACAGCGGCAATCGTCGGGATTGGGCAGTCAAAGATCGCTGTCAGCATCGGCATATATTCGTCCCGCAGCGTACGCTCCAGATCAATATCAGCGGCATTGGCACGGTCGCCCAAATCCTGTCCCGAACAAAAGGCGCGGCCCTTGCCGGTGATCACCAACACCCGTGCGGTTTTGCCAGCTTCGTTCACTGCATGGGTGATTTCGGCTCTCATTTGGGTGCTCAATGCGTTCATCACATCAGGACGGTTCATCGTCAAAACCGCGACATCGTCACGAACAGTCAGCAGGATTGTGGTATAATTCATCTCGCGTCTCCAATAGCTTTGCCCATAGGGATACCGGCTTGACAGGCAATTGAAAGAGCAACATTGCGTAATTCTTTGGCTTATTCTTTTAGAATCTCGGCCAGCCGGGCTTCTTCAACCTGTGAGAGTTCAGCATCCGTCGTATATTGGGCCCGGCCGCGGCCACGCAAGTAAAAGAACCCGGCAAAAAGTGCGAAAAGCAACAAGGCTGGTCCGGAAATGTAAAGGATGATGTTTGAGCCCGCCCAAGTTGGGCGCATCAATACATATTCGCCATAGCGGTCGACCACGAAATCCAAAATTTCCTGATCGGATTCGCCCGCCACCAAACGTTCGCGCACCAGCAGGCGCAAATCGCGCGCGATGCCGGCATTGGATTCGTCGATGTTTTCGCCCTGACACACCACACAGCGCAATTCTTGACCCAAACTGCGGGCGCGGGCCTCAAGCACCGGGTCAGATAGAACTTCGTCCGGTTGCACCGCAAATGCGGGGCTGGCCAACAGGGTGAGGATCAGGATCAGATGTTTCATACCATTTACTCCGCCGCCGCCATTGCGGTTCTGCGCTGTTTACGCGCGCCCGCGGCAACACGATAGCGTCGATCCGTTAGGCTGACCATTCCACCAAGCGCCATGACGATGCACCCCGCCCAAATCCAGCTGGCAAAAGGTTTTATGTAGGTGCGCACTGCCCAACCGCCACCCTGTTGGGCATCGCCAATCACCAAGTAGATGTCGCGCAAAAACCCGTTGTGGATGGCGGCTTCGGTGGTGGGCATGGCCTGTACCGGATAGACCCGTTTCTCGGGTTTTAGCATTGTGATCAACTTGCCGTTTTCAGTCACCGACATTTCCCCCATGGTGGTGACATAGTTCGGCCCCTGCAAACGCGATACGTCGAGCAAAGTAACCTCCAACGTACCCACGGTGAAGGGCTCATTCAGGTTGGCGACGCGGATGTCCTCTTCGGACCAAGCGGTCAAGCAGGCAATACCGGTGATGGCAATGCCAAAGCCGCCATGCGCCATTGCCTTGCCCCAATCCGCACGGGGCAGTTTAAACATTCGCGTGACGCGGGCAGAAAACCCGTTGCGCCCTGTGCGCATCCACAAATCCTTGATCGCGCCCAGCACCAGCCAGACACCCAATGCGCCACCAACGGGACCAAGTGCCGTGCGTCCGGTCTGCATTGACCAGATCAAAACACCGGCGGCCAAAGCCAATGCAATCAGGCCCGACATCGACTTTATCGCGCGTGCCAAGCGGGCCCGTTTCCACGGCAGGATCGCACCAATTGGCAGGATCACCGCCAGTGCGACCATGAAGGGTGTAAAGGCCATGTTGAAAAATGGCGCGCCGACCGACAGTTTGCGATCAAACGCAACTTCCGCCACCAGCGGCCAGACTGTGCCGATAAACACCACAAAAGCCGCGACGGCCAGCAAGACGTTGTTCAACACCAAGGCGGTCTCGCGGCTGGCCATTGAAAAGATACCCTTTGCCTCCATCGCCTGGGCGCGGATGGCGAACAGGATCAGTGATCCACCGGTGAAAAATGCCGTGATGAACAGGATATAGACGCCGCGTTCGGGGTCCGTTGCAAAGGCATGCACCGAAGTCAGGATGCCCGAGCGCACGATAAATGCGCCGATCAGCGAGAACCCGAAGGCAAGGATGGCCAACAGGATGGTCCAGCTTTTCAGGGACTCTCGCTTTTCGACCACAATTGCAGAATGCAGCAATGCCACAGCGATCAACCACGGCATAAAGGACGCGTTCTCGACCGAATCCCAGAACCAAAAACCGCCCCAACCCAATTCGTAATAGGCCCACCATGAGCCAAGCGCGATGCCGATGGTCAGGAATATCCACGCCGCCAACGTCCAGGGGCGCACCCATCTGGCCCAGGCCGCATCGACGCGCCCCTCGATCAAGGCTGCCACGGCAAAGCTGAACGACATCGACAGCCCGACATAGCCCAAATACAAAAACGGCGGGTGAAATGCGAGCCCAGGGTCTTGCAACAACGGGTTCAAGCCCTGCCCGTCAAAGGGCGGGTTTTGCAGGCGTGTAAACGGGTTAGACGTGAACAAAACAAAGCCAAGGAAAGCGGCCCCAATTGAGGATTGCACCGCCAACACACGTGCCCGCAAGGTCGGCGGCAGATTGCCGCCAAACCACGCGGCACAAGCGCCAAACAAGGTAAGGATCAACACCCAAAGCAGCATCGAGCCTTCGTGATTGCCCCAAACACCGGCCACTTTGTAAAGCATCGGCTTGGCGGTATGCGAATTTTGCACGACCACTTTGAGCGAAAAATCCGAAGTCACAAAAGCATAGGTCAACGCCGCAAAGGCAAAGGCCGTCAAGAAGAACTGCGCATTGGCCGCAGGGATTGAGACAGCCATCCAGCCCGGCCACCGCTTATGCGCGCCGATAAGAGGAATGATCGCCTGCACAAGGGCAACAGCGAAAGCGAGGATCAGGGCGAAATGGCCAAGTTCAATAATCATGCCCCCTTCATAAGCGCATCCGACGCCTAGGCCAACGGTAATTCACGCATTTTGCAGGGGCGCATTGTCACAATGGGGTGCGTTTTTCACGCCATTACATGGGCGCAGGTGTTGTGGATGTTGTCCCTGCCCCGTGTTGACGGCCATTTATCTGCCTGACCACTCGGAAAGGGCTGCGTTGCCGTCCGCCTTGGCCGCGAACTTGCCCAAATCGTGATCTGCAACGCTGGGGCTAAGCGCATTCAAACTGCGGATGTTTTCAACAACCTGCGGCACCCGCAGCATGGTTTCGGTGATCGAACGTTGGAACTCTTGCCCCTTAAACTGATGCCGCGCACCAAAATAGAACGACACAATGGCACCCAGCAGCCACCACAGAGGTTCTGGTACCAGCGCCAAGCCTTGCATGCGCGTGGCAAACCAGATTGGATCGACCATCGCCGTCACGAACAACCCCAAGGTGCCAAAGGCCAACAAGGGACGTGGCAAGCGGTTAATGCCGTCCATGAACTGGTCAAACCCGCCCTTTTGCGGGTGATTAAACTCTTGGCCGTGCTGGGTCAAAGTGGCGGTTTGCAACTGTGTTTCACGGGCCGCACTGGCCTCGGCGTTTTCGCGAAACACTTCCGCGGTTTCGCGCACCACATTGCGTCCGCCGCCGAAAACCAATGAAAACAATCTTTCGATCAAACCCATTTTGCAATCCTCCTGCGATGTTCATCACTTGTGAGATGGAACCTAGGTGCGATAAATTCTTCAGCCCGTTTGATCCAGCCGCCTTTGCCACCATCGCGGCGACGGGCGTATTTGCGGCTGGCCGGACGTGCATCGGCCAAGGCATAGTAATAATTACGTCGCGCTATCCCGTAAGCATCGGCCAGATGGTTCGGCGCGGCTGCATGGGCCGTTTGGGTTGCCGAAATAGTTTGCGGCCCAATGCCGCCATCGACACCAACCGCATGGCCCATCTCGACCAGCAAGCGCTGCAAAATCTTGACCGCATTGGCGCCGGCATTAACATACATGTCAAACACGCTGGCGTGCAGCACTTCGGGCAGCTCCGCCACATGGGGGCGTTTGAAATAGTGGGTGATGAAAATGTCGACGGCCTGTTTGCGGCTCAAGGCACGTACATCAGCCTCGGTAACCCGTCCGTCGCGGGTCAAATCCAGCCCCAAACGGCGCATGGTGTGGATCGTGACGCCAAAGTTTGTGGCCCCGCCGGGATCGTCCGGGTCATTCACATAGCCGCCTTCACGGGCGACGATTTCTGTAGCGATTTGGTGAACTGTATGCATCTTGGCCCCGCTGGTTAATGCCCGCGAGGATGGTATAAATTTGGTTAATTTAGCCCTTAGCTACCGTTCTCTGCCGCATCAGGGTCCTGGTAAACGCCCTGTTCTTTCAGGGCATCGACAACCTCTTTTGGCATGTAGTTTTCATCGTGTTTGGCAAGAATTTCAGTGGCCAAGAACACGCCATCAACATAGCTTCCGGTGGCGACGGTGCCTTGCCCTTCTTTGAACAGGTCGGGCAACACGCCGGTAAAGCTGGCATCAATCGTGGCCCCGCCATCCGTGATACGAAAGGTAATCGCTTCGCCTTGGCCACGCATCAACGAGCCAGCTTCGACCAGGCCACCCACCCGCAAAACTTGACTGGCTGGCGGTGTTTCGGCGACAATTTCAGATGGGCTTTTGAAATAGTTGATGCCATCACGCAGTGCATATCCGATCATCCCGGTCGAAATCACCAGTGCCACAACAGCAACCAGAATAACTTGTATCCGGCGTTTTTTCTTTAAACCCTTCATGGCACTTTACGGAAAAACAGGCGCGGCCATCAGACCGGCTGTTTCATCCTCTCCCAACATTAGATTTGCGTTTTGCAGGGCTTGGCCGGATGACCCTTTGGTCAAGTTGTCCAAGGCCGCGATGATGATCGTGCGCCCATTGATGCGGTCGGCCACCACACCAATATGGCAAAAGTTTGAGCCGCGTATGTGGCGGGTTGAAGGGGCCTCGCCAAAAGGCAAAGTCAGCACGAACGGCTCGTCCCGATAGGCCGCATCAAGCGCCGCGTGGATTTTCCCAGCGTCACCTTTCACATAAATGGTGGCCAAAATCCCGCGATTGGCAGGTATCAAATGCGGGGTGAATTGCACCTTCACAGGGCGGCCCGCGTGGCGCGAAAATTCTTGATCAAACTCGGCCAAATGCCGATGCGTGCCGCCAACAGCATAGGCGTGGTATCCCTCGGACAACTCCGCATGCAGCAGGTTTTCCTTGAGCGCGCGCCCTGCCCCGGACACAGCCGCCTTTAGATCAATCACGATGTCGTCCAGATCAATCAGCCCGCCCGTCATCAGCGGATTCAACGCCAATTGCCCTGTGGCCGCGTTACAGCCCGTGCCGGCCACCAAACGGGCGGCACGAATTTCCTCGCGGTAAAACTCGGTCAGCCCGTAAACCGCCTCGCCTTGCAAATGCGCGGCACCATGCGGTTTGCCATACCATTTGGCGTATTCCTCGACGTCGCGCAGCCGAAAATCAGCAGACAAGTCGACGATTTTCAGATCCAGCGGCAGTTCACGGATCACGGCTTGTGATGTGGCATGAGGCAAGGCGCAGAACGCCAGATCAACGTCAGCAAAATCAATCTCGTCGATTTTCACCAAGTCGGGCAGGTCAAGGTGGCGCAGATGCGGGAACACATCGCGGTAAGCCATGCCGGCCTTGCGCTCGCCCGACAGGGCAACGATTTCCATCAAAGGATGGTTACTGATCAGGCGGACCAATTCGGCGCCGGTGTAGCCGCTGGCACCAAGAATGGCGATTTTATGGGTCATGACAGGACCTCTCATTTCATATGTCGATATAATAGGTGTTTGGACGTGCTGCAATCACGCAGCTTCGAAAGCGATCTTTCGTCGCAGGAACTGCGTGGCACGGTTAGACACGGCCGCCGGATCGCCCGTGGTCAAAAACAGCCTGTCCGCGCCCTCACCAATCATATTGGGGTGGCGTTCCAGATAGTTGGCAAGGCTTTGTGCCACCAGATCAGCCTGCGAATAGACCTTCACATCGGCCCCCAAAGCCGCCTGAAAATGCTTTTCCATCAAGGGGTAATGGGTGCAGCCCAAAATCGCCGCCTCTGGTTTTGGCATCTTGCGCATCAAGGCCTCGACATGGCTGCGCACCATGGCTTCGGCCAGTATTTCGTCCCCATCCTCGATGGCGTCGACAACCCCGCCGCAGGCTTGCGCCTCGACATCAACGCCAATCGCGCGAAAGGCCAATTCGCGCTGGAACGCCCGGCTGGCGACCGTGGCGGGGGTCGCAAACAGCGCGACATGTTTCACATCCACCTCACGAGGCGGTGAATTATCGCCCCATTCGCGTTCCGTCAGCGCCTCGATCAGTGGCACAAACACGCCCAGAACCCGCTTGCCCGGGGGTATGCCCTGTTCTTGCATCCGGCGCAGGGCCGCCGCACTTGCGGTGTTGCAGGCCAGAATCACCAGATCGCATCCGGCCTCCCACAACCGTTCAACCGAGGCTTTGGTCAGGTTGTAAACGTCATCAGCGTCACGCACCCCATAAGGGGCATTTGCGGAATCTCCGAGGTAGACGAACGGTACATCGGGCAACCGTTTGCTGACCGCATCCAGCACGGTAAGGCCGCCCAGCCCTGAATCGAAAATACCTACCGCCATGTCAGCCTCGTTCTACATTAAATTCCGCCCCAGCAATAAGCCGCTTTGAGGGGGAAATCCATGCTTTATTCGGCGGCCTGTGCCGCGGTTGGCGCAGGGTCGCGAAATTGCGCCAATAATGCCTCGCGCTGTTTTGCAGCAGTGGCCTCATTGGCCTCTTTGACCGGACCAAAACCACGGATGCTCAGCGGCAATTCAGCCAAGGCAATTGCGCTGCCCATAGATTGCGCGGTCACATTCCCCAGAATTTCGGCCATATCTGTTTCAAATTGCGCGATCAAAGCGCGCTCCATTTTGCGCTCGGCAAAGCGTCCGAATGGGTCAAACGAGGTGCCGCGTAGCCCCTTCATGCGGGCCAGCAGACGATAGACCGGCATGACCCAGCCACCAAATTCACGCTTTTTCGGGCGGCCATTGGCATCCTTGCCTGGCAACATTGGCGGTGACAAATGAAAGCGCATTTTGAAATCGCCATCGAATTGCCCGCGAGCTTTGTCGGCTGTGTCCAA
Organism: Rhodobacteraceae bacterium UBA2776; assembly: GCA_002352425.1. GTDB lineage: Bacteria > Pseudomonadota > Alphaproteobacteria > Rhodobacterales > Rhodobacteraceae > Profundibacter. The sequence goes on along the minus strand of DEIK01000105.1, from coordinate 17,628 downwards.
CATCAGCCGCGCAACTTCGTATTCGTCTTTATAGGCCAACAGTTTGTGATACCCTTTGGCGACGGCTTCTTTCAGGGCGGGATCTTGCGCCAGATTGACCAGAGACAAGAACCGCTGCTTCAACACATCATTTTGATATTGCTCAAGAAAATTAGCGCGATAGGCAATCATCTCGTCCAGCGATTTGGGCGCTTCAACCTCGGCCGGTTGCAACACACTGGCCGCGTCCGCCGGATGCTCGACCGCCCAGCGACCAATTTCAAAGGCACGTTTATTGCCCTCAACAGCCGCCCTGTTCAGCTCAATCGCTGCCATGATCGATTCAAAGCTGAGTGGCAACAAGCCCTGCTGCCACGCCGCCCCAACGATCATCATATTAGAGTAAATACTGTCGCCAAGCAAAGCCCGCGCCAGTTCCGAGGCGTCAAATTCAGTCAAATTGCCTGACAGGCGCGCCTCAAGTTGCAGCGTCAGCCGATCAAATGGCAGCTTGAATTCGGTGTCGCGGGTGAAATCGCCTGTGATGATCTCGTGGCTGTTGACCACAGCCCCCGTACGCCCAGTTTTCATCAAGCCAATGGTTTTGGCCCCTGCGGTGGTGACCAGATCGCCACCCAAAACGGCGTCGGCTTCGCCCAAGGCAACACGAATCGCGCTGATATCTTGTGGCCTCTTGGCCAGCCGCAAATGAATATGCACGGCTCCGCCTTTTTGCGCCAAACCAGCCATTTCCATCATGCCAGCGCCCATGCCGTCTATATGCGCCGCTTGCGCCAAGATCGCACCGATGGTGACAACACCCGTGCCGCCAACCCCGGTGATCACCACGTTGTGGGTGCCGTTGATTTGGGGCAATTTCGGGGTCGGCAAGTCTGGCAGATCAACCGTTGTGGTCACCGCCTTTTTCACCACCGCCCCGCTGAGCGTTACGAAAGACGGGCAAAATCCGTTGATGCAGGAAAAATCCTTGTTGCAGCTTGATTGATCAATCGCCCGTTTGCGCCCCAGTTCAGTTTCGACCGGTACAATCGACACGCAGTTGGATTGCACACCGCAATCGCCGCAGCCTTCACAGACATCCGTGTTGATGAAAACCCGCTTATCTGGATCGGGAAACAGCCCCCGTTTACGACGGCGGCGCTTTTCAGCAGCACAGGTTTGCACATAAATTATAACCGATACACCTTTGATTTTGCTATAGTTGCGCTGAACGTCCATCAGTTTTGACCGCGGGTGCCATTCCAAATTGGACGGGAACAACCCACGATCCACATCTTCGGCCTCGTCATAGACTACGGCAATGTGTTTCACCCCCATCGCCTGCACTTCTTTGGCGATGCGTCCAGCGTCCAAACCGCCCTCATTGCCCTGGCCACCAGTCATCGCGACCGCGTCGTTGAACAGGATTTTGTAGGTCATCGTGGTGCCTGCGGCCACAGCCGAGCGGATCGCCATGATGCCGGAATGGTTGTAAGTGCCGTCACCCAGATTTTGAAAAACATGCTCGGTGTTCGAGAACAATGCCTCACCAACCCAGTTCGCGCCCTCGCCGCCCATCTGGGTGAATCCGGTTGTTTCGCGGTCCATCCATTGCACCATATAGTGGCAACCAATGCCCGCATAGGCGCGGGACCCTTCGGGCACTCTGGTCGATGTATTATGCGGACAACCTGAACAGAAATACGGCAGGCGCGCTGCAATTTCTTCTGCATTATCAGCGGTGCGCGCGGTTGAGAGCAGTTGCATGCCCGCCTTGATCTGATCCGTTCCATGCCCTTCTTCAATCAAAATACCACCGATTTTCTCGGCGATCATAATCGGATCCAACGCCATGCGGGTCGGGAACAACTCCTCGCCTTGCTCGCCTTTGTGCCAGCCGTAAACGCGGCGCCCTTGACGGTCATCAAAGATCGCTTCTTTGACCTGAACCTCGATCAGCTTGCGCTTTTCTTCGACCACAATGATCAGGTCCAGCCCGTCGGCCCAGTCATTAAAGCTGTCCATATCCAGCGGCCAAACCTGCCCTATTTTATAGGTGGTGATGCCCAGGCGTTCGGCCTCGGCGGCACTTAGCCCCAGCAATTCCATCGCATGGGTCAGGTCCAGCCAGTTCTTACCAGCCGCTACAAATCCGATTCTGGCACCTGATTTACCCCAGACCCGTTTGTCAATTTTATTTGCTTTTGCAAAGGCTTGAGCGGCGGATCTCTTGTAGTCAATCATCCGCGTCTCTTGGGCAACGGGGGTGTCGATCAGGCGGATGTTCAACCCGCCTTCGGGCATATCAAACTCGGGCGTGACAAACTGCATCCGGTCCGGACTGCCATCCACCACGCTGGTGACTTCGATGGTGTCCTTCATTACTTTTAGGCCGCACCAAACGCCGGCGAACCGCGACAAGGCCCAACCATATAGCCCGTAATCCAGAATTTCCTGCACCCCAGCTGGCGACACGATTGGCATATAAGCGTCCACCATCGCCCAATCGGATTGGTGCAATGTGGTCGAGCTTTCGCCAGTGTGATCATCCCCCATCGCCATCAGCACGCCGCCTTTCGGGCTGCTGCCGGCCATGTTGGCGTGGCGCATAACATCGCCGGAACGATCCACACCCGGCCCTTTGCCATACCACAGGCCAAACACGCCATCGTATTTGCCCTCGCCACGCAATTCGGCTTGCTGGCTGCCCCAAATTGCGGTGGCGGCCAGATCTTCGTTCATGCCGGGTTGAAAGGTGATCTGGGAGGCATCCAGCTCTTTCTTGGCCCGCTCCATCTGCATATCAACAGCGCCCAGAGGCGAGCCGCGGTACCCCGTGCAATAGCCCGCCGTGTTCAGACCTGCCGCGACATCGCGCGCGCGCTGCATCACCATCAAACGCACCAATGCTTGGGTGCCATTCAACAGAACGGGCGATTTCTCCAGATCATACCGATCGAATAGGCTCACAGAATGGTCAGTCATAGTGTTACTATCCCCTTAAGCGCAGTGTAACACAACATTAGGTCATAAACCTTGACCTACCAAGCGAAAAATAGTGATATATTGCTATTTCCTTTCATGATGGTTCAGTCGATAATTCTATTTCACGACGGGACAGTAATTATGGTGGTTGATGCTAAATGGATTGGGATAAGCTAAGAATATTTCACGCAGTTGCAGACGCAGGCAGCCTGACCCATGCGGGCGAGGTTCTGAATTTATCACAATCTGCCGTCAGCCGCCAAATTCGCGCGCTTGAGGAAAGCCTGAACGCCACCCTGTTTCACCGCCACGCCCGCGGCCTGATTCTGACCGAACAAGGCGAATTGCTGTTTAACGCCACCAGCGCCATTGATCACCGCCTGGAAACCGCCACGGCACGCATACGTGACAGCACCGACGAAGTGTTTGGCGAACTGCGGGTCACCACGACCACGGGGTTTGGTTCGCTTTGGTTGGCCCCGCGTCTCTCAAAGCTTTATGAAAAATACCCGGATCTGAAAATTGATCTGATGCTAGAGGAACGCGTACTGGACCTGCCAATGCGCGAGGCCGATGTGGCGATCCGCATGAAAGAACCCAGTCAAGCCGACCTGATCCGCAAACGCCTGATGGGCGTCAACATGCGCCTTTATGCGACTCAGGACTATCTGAACGCCAATGGCGCGCCTGAATCCACTGATGGTCTGTCCAACCACCGTTTAATTTGCCAAAGCACCACCGCCGCCCAAGTCAGCGCAGGTGCAAGTTTCGTGCAACATCTGCTGACCTATAATGTGCGCTCGTTGCTGACAGTGAACAACTATTTCGGCGTTTTGCAAGGGGTGCTGGCAGATCTGGGCATTGGTGTGCTGCCCGACTATGTCACCGAGGATTTCCCAAATCTTGTGCGGGTGTTGCCAGAGTTGGAATCTTCTGAAATCCCTGTTTTTTTGGCCTACCCCGAGGAATTGCGCCAATCAAAACGGATTGCGGTGTTTCGGGACTTTGTCACGGACGAAATCATCGCGCGGCGAAAAAGACTGCGTTCAGAGAACCTTACTTGAGCTATGCGCTCAGCGCATAGCGGCTTTGCCTCAAAATCGCATATTTTTTCTTGAATGGGTCCACATGGCTGCCTAGATAAAACTCATGAAGGCGGCAATCGAAGCAATTCTTGCTGGCTTCATACCTCCCTGTTGGACTTTGGCCGAGCCTTATGCGCTCGGCCTTTTTTTTGGCTGATTGGAAATTTCCGCGATCCGGTTTTGTAAAAAGGCCACCTCGCCTTGCGTCTGGGTAATAGCCAAAGCACGTCCATAGGCGGCAATTGCTTCTGGACCGCGCCCCATCCGCCGCAACATATCTGCGCGGGCGGCATGATAAGGTTGGTAATCCGTCAAGCGATCCGCCAATGGGTCCAGCAAATCCAACGCCTGTTGCACCCCCTCACCATAGGACACTGCAACCGCAAGGTTCAGCGTGACGATCGCACTTGGCTCGATTTGCGCCAACAAACGGTAGAGCGCCGCAACCTGTGCCCAATCGGTGACTTGGGACGATTTTGCCTCGCAATGCAGCGCCGCTATGGAGGCCTGCAATTGATAGGGGCCGATTTGGCCGCGCTTTAACGCGCGTTCAAGAACGGTTTGTCCTTCAGAAATACGGCGTTGGTCCCAAAGGCTGCGATCCTGTTGATCCAGCGGGGTATACACCCCTTCATGATAGCGCGCCGCACGCCGCGAATGGGTCAGCAAGATCAGCGCCAACAGCCCCTCGATTTCAGGCGTTTCGGGGCTAAGGTCGCACATCAATCGTGCCAAAAATATAGCTTCATCGCACAGGTCAACGCGGATCGGGCGCACCCCCTTGGTGGTGGCGTACCCTTCGTTAAAGATGAGATAAATCACCGCCAAAACCGACCCCATACGGTCCTGCAACTCAGCCCCATCGGGGATTTCGAAACCAATGCGGCTTTTGCTGATCTTGGCGCGCGCCCGCGCCAACCGTTGCCCCATTGTGGCGGGTTTGTCCAAAAATGCCCGCGCAATCTCGTCCGTGGTCAAGCCGCCCAAGGTGCGCAGAGTCAACGCCACATGGGTTTTGGTATCTAACGCGGGGTGGCAGCAGGTAAAAATCAACCGCAAACGGTGATCCGGTATGTCGTGGTTGTCGGCGGGCGCGTCGATCTCGGCTTGCTCCAACACCATAATTTGGGTGGATTTTTCGCTAAAATCTTTGGCGCGACGGAAACGGTCCAAAGCGCGGCGACGCGCCACCTGCAACAACCAGCCTCGGCGCGATTTCGGAATGCCATTCTTGGGCCAATCCTTTAGGGCTGCAATCGTTGCGTCCTGCAGGCACCCCTCGGCCATCTCGAAATCACCAATGACGGCCGTCAAGGCCGAGATCAGCCGCCCCCGATCTTGACGCAAGGTGTATTCAATCGCTGTGTGTACGGCGTCGGGGGCGGTGGTCATTTTTAGTCAAATGTCATAATTGGACGCACTTCAACCGTACCATATTTCGCCGTGGGGATCATTTTGGCGTATTTGATCGCATCGTCCAGCGTGTCACACTCGAACACATAAAACCCGCCCAACTGCTCCTTGGTTTCGGCAAACGGGCCGTCTGTCAAAATGGCCTTCCCGTCACGGATGCGGATCGAAGTGGCCGTTTCCACTGGCTGCAAAGCCTGACCGGCAACAAAGACATCATCGTTAACATAGGTTTCAGACGCTGTCTGGTACCCCGCCATCATTTCATTAAATTCTGGTGTGTTTGGCTGCGGTTCCTCTTCAGCGGCGGCATAAATTAGTGCAAGATATTTCATAGCATTTCCTTTTTAATTTTTTGAGAGTTTCCCCTCGATGAATGGGATAATCAATCCCTTAGTAAAACTGTGTCCAAACGTTGGCCCCAGTTGCAATTACAAGCGCCAGCAATGATCCGGTATTGCCGATGATGCGTAAAACATGATTTGGGTTGTCGTGGCGCAGGCCAAACGGGTGCACCGCACGCCCAATCACCAGCAAAATCCCTGCCACATGCAACGCCGTTCCATTCGCGCCGCGTATCTCGGCGATCATCATCATCAGTATCACGACTGACACCCATTCAATGAAATTCCCGTGTCTACGGATTTTTTCATGCAACACAGTATCGCCGTTGTTTCCAATGGATACGCCCATCGCAGCGCGTGTTTTGGTTACACTCATCCACAAAACAATCATCAACACGGCAAGTGGCACCACGTACACTGATGTAATTTCTAAGTTCATTTTGTCCCTCTTTTTTTGTTGGTTACGGGATAAAGACGAATGGGGTGGTCAGTTTTCGACAACCCGTCGTAATTTTCTTTCAGAATCTCACGCCCCCCCTTCCCCTGCCCGTTCCCATCGCATATGAGATCAGGCATCATTTGCCATCCGGGGGACGGACAATATGCAAGAGCCGCAGATCGACGACGCGCTGATCGCCAGCCATGGGCTGAGCACGGACGAATACGCACTCATTCTGGAAATCATCGGACGGGTGCCAACCTATACCGAACTTGGCATCTTCTCCGCCATGTGGAACGAGCATTGCTCCTATAAATCCAGCAAAAAATGGCTGCGCGAATTGCCCACCAAAGGCCCACAAGTCATTTGCGGCCCCGGTGAAAACGCAGGCATCGTTGATATTGGCGACGGCCAATGCGTGGTGTTCAAAATGGAAAGCCACAACCACCCCAGCTATATCGAGCCTTATCAAGGCGCTGCGACCGGCGTTGGCGGCATTCTACGCGATGTCTTTACGATGGGCGCGCGGCCCATTGCTGCGATGAACTCGCTGTCGTTTGGCGAACCCGCCCACCACAAAACCCGTCAATTGGTGCATGGTGTGGTTGAAGGCGTTGGCGGCTATGGCAATTGTTTTGGCGTGCCAACGGTTGGGGGCGAAGTGCGTTTTCACCCCGCCTACAACGGCAACTGTCTGGTCAATGCGTTTGCGGCGGGTCTGGCCGACACCGACAAGATTTTCTACTCTGCCGCGTCCGGTATAGGTATGCCAGTGGTATACCTTGGGGCTAAAACCGGCCGTGACGGGGTTGGCGGCGCGACGATGGCCTCGGCTGAATTTGACGACACCATCGAGGAAAAACGACCCACCGTTCAGGTTGGCGATCCCTTTACTGAAAAACGCCTGATGGAGGCCACGCTTGAGTTGATGGCCACTGGGGCGGTTATTTCCATTCAGGATATGGGCGCGGCTGGTCTGACCTGTTCGGCTGTTGAAATGGGCGACAAGGGTGATTTGGGCGTGCGCCTAAACCTAGAAGACGTACCCGCCCGCGAAGAAAACATGACGGCCTACGAGATGATGTTGTCCGAATCTCAGGAGCGCATGCTGATGGTGTTGCGCCCCGAACTTGAAGCCGTAGCCAAGGCTGTGTTCGACAAATGGGATCTGGATTTTGCCATCGTGGGTGAAACCATCGCGGAAGATCGCTTCATCATCATGCACAATGGTGAGCTGAAGGCCGATCTGCCGCTGAAAGCGCTGTCCGGCAATGCGCCAGAATATGACCGTCCCTGGGTGGAAACCCCCGCCGCCGAACCACTGGCCGATGTGCCAGAGATCGACGGTATTGACGGGTTGCGCGGGTTGATTTCATCGCCCAATTATGCCGCCAAACAATGGGTTTATGAGCAATACGACACGATGGTGATGGCGGATTCTGCCGTTGTGCCCGGATTGGGGGCGGGCGTTGTGCGCGTGCATGGCACCGACAAGGCGCTGGCCTTCACCTCGGACGTAACGCCACGCTATGTCATGGCAAACCCGTTTGAAGGCGGCAAACAGGCGGTGGCCGAAGCTTATCGCAATCTGTGCGCTGTCGGCGCCAAGCCATTGGCCACCACAGATAATATGAATTTCGGCAACCCCGAAAAACCCGAGATCATGGGCCAATTCGTGGGCGCCATCAAGGGTATCTCCGAGGCCGTTTCGGCGCTGGATATGCCGATCGTTTCAGGCAATGTCAGCCTTTATAACGAAACTGACGGCACCGGCATCCTGCCGACCCCGACCATCGGGGCTGTTGGATTGATCGACCACATCGACATGCTGATCAAGGGCGAAGTGCGCGATGGTCATGTGGCCTTGCTGGTGGGCGAAACCTTTGGGCATTTGGGACAATCCGCCCTGCTGGCCGAAGTGTTCAACCGTGAAGATGGTGACGCGCCCCATGTTGACCTAGAAGCCGAGCGCCGTGCGGGCGAATTCATCCGCACCAACGGCGAGCTGATAACAGCCGTGACCGATCTGTCCGACGGCGGGTTGGCTGTGGCCGCGTTTGAAATGGCCGAGGCGGCGGGCGTTGGCGTCACCCTTGAGGCGGGCGACACACCGACCCTGTTTGGCGAAGACCAATCGCGCTATTTGGTGGCCTGTAACTTTGATCAGGCCGAGGCCTTGATGATCGCCGCCAGCACGGCGGGTGTGCCGATCACTTCCGTCGGACGGTTTGGCGGCGACCAAGTCAGTTTTGGCAGCTCATCTGCGCCACTTGGTGAATTGTCTGACGTGTTCCGCAGCAGTTTTGCTGCCACAGTCACCTAAGTCATGATCCGCAAGGCGACTCCGGCAGACTTTGCCTTCATCCACACCGTTACAGCGCGACCAGAAAACGCCAGATTTATCGTCGATTTGCCGGATCAAAAGCTTACGGCGCACCTGAACGATCCCGAAATGGATTTGGTCATTTGGGAACAGGGTGGCAGCCTGGCCGGATATGCGTTGTTTTGCGAAATAGGCAATCCTTCGGGACGGGTGGAGTTGCGCAGCCTAGGACTGAATGTCACGGGCAAAGGATTGGGGGCATCGTTTTTGCATGCGCTCATTGGGCACGGATTTGACACCCTAAATGCGATGCGGATTTGGCTGGATGTGGTGCAGGACAACCCCCGCGCCCAAGCGGCCTATCAGCGTGCGGGGTTCACCCATGAGGGCACCTTGCGCCAAAACTGGAAGCGCCCAAATGGCGATATCGTGGATATGCAAATCTTTGGAATGCTCAAGAGTGAACGACCAAAATAGCACCGCCACCCTTGCGCCGCCCCTAAACCCGACATAAATACTAGGTAACTGTTGAAAAGGGATGCGCTCTATGGCCATGCAAGCAAATGAAATCGAAGACCTAATCCGCGCCTCGTTTCCGGCGGCCGAAATCACGATCACTGATCTGGCGGGCGACGGCAACCATTGGGCCGCTGAAGTGGTAGACGAAAGCTTTCGTGGACTAAACCGTGTGCAACAGCAACGTGCGGTTTACGCGTCGCTTAAAGGTAAGATGGATGGCCCTTCTGGTGATCTACACGCCTTGGCCCTGACCACCAAAGCGCCGGAGTAACGGCGATGATCGGATCGCTTTCCCTGTGGCAAAGCATCCCATTGGGTATTGTTGTGCTTGTTGGTATTGCGATCCTGATTGAAATGCTGATCAAACGGAACCGCCCACGGCGCAGTTATGTTGAGCAGTTTTTGGGTGACGAGGTGAATGACGAAAACTACGACAAACCCGAATTGGGCATGGAAGCCGTTGACATGGATGTGATCCGCGCCTCAGAACGGGGGAATAAGACGGCTGCCTCTTTGGGGGCGCGCGACATGCAGTTCTGGACCAAAACCACAAGGCAACGTCCTTCCCGCAAGAAAGACAAACCGCTTACGCGGACAACTGGAGAGAAAAAATGAGCAACGCTGAAACACAAATCAAAGACACCGTAACCGCAAACGATGTGGTTCTGTTCATGAAGGGCACCAAAGATGCGCCGCAATGCGGCTTTTCCTCGCGCGTGGCGGGCGTTCTAAACTTCATGGGCGTCGATTTTTCGGACGTGAATGTGCTGGCTGACGAAGGTATTCGTCAAGGCATCAAAGACTATTCGGATTGGCCAACGATTCCGCAACTGTATGTCAAAGGCGAATTTGTTGGCGGTTGTGACATCATCACCGAGATGACGCTATCTGGCGAGTTGGATCAAATGTTTGAAAAAGAAGGCGTTGCCTATAGCAAAGAAGCGGCTGACAAGATCCGCGAAGCAAACGGCTAATCAACCACACCTGACGCATGACTATTCTATTGGAGGGGCGGTTTCTTACCCCCCCTCGCCTTTTGCCAGGGTTTGCGAATAGCCTTCGATAGTGTGGCACTGCTCTTCGATCGCATCCATTTGGGCGTCCAGATTTTTCTGAAACGCTGCTAACTGGTCGATGACATCTATCAAGCTGCCGCCACCGGCGGGTAGCCTTGCGCTTTCGATGTTGCACATCACGCGGGTTGAACTAAGCCCTAACGCGAAGCGGCGCATCATTGCGATCGCGCGTAAAGTTTGCTCGACCTCTTCAACCACTTGAGCCAATCCTGCATTGGCTTTTTCAATAAGTGTCGCCGCCTTTTCGCTCATCAATGCTTTCTCGTTGTCAACGTCCAAGCTCCCTAACGAACGGCGTTCGGCACTGAATTTGAGGGCCACTTCGCTCATAACCTGCGAGATTCCACAATAAAACTGACTGCACACCAACTTTTTTCGGATGGCGGAAAAATTGCTGTCTGCCCCGCTGACATAATCTTGAAACCAGCGCGACATCTCTTCGGACATTTCCCAATAGTTTTGCGCCAGCGCACTCACCGCGCCGCCCGACGGCTCCAACCTGGCCGCAATGATGCGCATGTTGGTAGGCACTGTGCCGATCGCCTCGAACCCAGCTGATAATGCCGCGGTTTCAGTTTGCAAATCATCCGAAGCTGTTAGCATTTTTTGAAATAAGTCGCTCCCGCCGGGCGGTTCTTGCCCCATAGCCAAATCCCGCGCGGCAAGTTCTTGCGCCAATGCATCACTGGAAAATTCGAGGTAGTCCTCATATCCAAGTACCTGAATATCTTGCAGCAAAATGGCCGCACTTTCTTCGGCAGACACGCCATCTTCGACCTCGGCTTTGCGTAGGGATTCATATTTTTCTTCGGCAAACGCCAGCAATTTACTTGTTGGTTTCATCCAGACTGACAAATACCCGCCCTGAATTGGCATCGCCAAGGCAAACACCCAATAGTACAGGCCATCAGACGCCCTGTTTTTGATGTAGGCACCAACGGAGCGGTCCTTATTCAACGCGTCCCAGAACAACCAGAACACGCCTTTTGGCATGTCTGGGTGGTGGGTCACCTTTTGTGGCGCGCCCAGCAAGTCTTTCCACTCATAGCCGGACACACGTTTAAAAATATAATTTGCAGCCTGAATGACACCACGTTCATCCGTGCGCGAAAAGAATAGTTCACTAACTTCGAAGGGGGCCTCACCAGTGGCGGGGCGATAGGTCTCTCTCCTCTCTACAAAACTCAACGCTCAATGCCTTTCGAAAACTCCAACCTTTTTCATAGGTGCAAACTCTTGCTGCTGGGTTAACTGCCGCCGTTTTTCTCCCAAATGCGTTTGATCATGAAACGGGTTGAAAACAATTTCTTCTTTATTCACTAAAGAACCGAACGGAAGGCCCTGAAATGTCCCCCGAAATGAACAGCCGAACATGGATTATGTTACTTATACTTGCCGCCCTTTGGGGGGGCTCATTCTTTTGGGCCGAGGTCGCACTGCAACAGTTGCCCGCCCTTACAATCGTATTGTTTCGTGTGTCTTTGGCCATTCCTGCCTTGGCGGGTTACATTTTGTGGAAAGGGCTAAAACTGCCACGGGCGCCACGGGTATGGCTGGCCTATATGGGCATGGGGGCGTTGAACAATGTAATCCCGTTTTCGCTGATCGTTTGGGGGCAGACCTACATAACCGGTGGCACGGCGTCCATTTTGAACGCCACGACCGCCGTTTTCGGAGCCGTTGTCGCCGGATTATTGTTGGTGGACGAGCCACTGACGCCTCGTAAAATAATTGGCGCGGTGGTTGGGGTTATCGGAGTCATGGTGGTTATGGGCCCCAAAGCGATAAGCGGATTTGATCTAAGTAATCTGGGCCAAATGGCCATTCTGGGGGCGGCGCTATCTTATGCCTTTGCTGGTGTGTGGGGCAAAGTGTTTCTAAAAGGGATCGCCCCTGAGGTGAACGCCTTTGGCATGGTGTTTTGCGCAACGCTATGGATGATCCCTATCGTGTTGTTGATAGATGGACCGCCCAGTTTTGACTATTCACCAGCGGTTTGGCAGGCTCTGTTTGGACTGTCCTGGTTGGCGACAGCGACGGCGTATCTGTTGTATTTCAACATATTGCGCCGTGCAGGTGCGGCCAACCTGATGTTGGTCACATTGCTGATCCCGCCCTTTGCCATCGGTGCTGGATGGATGTTCCTGGATGAAACGCTGGCCCTGAACACGGTTCTTGGCTTCATCTGCATTGCCATTGGGCTGGGCATTACAGATGGGCGCATGTTGGGGCGCAAAGGCGCTTAACCTGCGTTGACCTTTTCCTCGACCCGGTCAGCCAAGGCTTCGGTGCGGGCGGCCAGTTCGGCCAGGGTGTCGGTCACAATCGGCGGGATCACGGCCACCTCGACCCGCTCGGGGTCCGGGGCTGGCGTGCTGCGCAACTCTTCCAGCAATGCCTCTTGAGCGCCCAGTTTACCCTCGGCTTCGCGCAGCTTTTCCTCTAGCCCTGCGGTTTTATCCGCCAACATGAGGCCCGCCATTAACAACATGCGCGGTTCGGGAATACGGCCCACTTGGGTGTTCAAAACGGCTGCCTCGGCGTCCAGCAATTTGGCGGCGGATTGCAAGAAATGCTCTTCGCCCTCTTGGCACGAGACACTAAAACTGCGGCCACCAATTTTGATTTCTGTTTCTGGCATTACACACCCTTCCCGATCAATGGTTTCAACTCGGCCATGATGGTCTCCAACTCGGCCAAATCGGCTTTGCGGGTGGCCTTTAGGGATTCTAAATCTGTTTGCATGGCTTTGTTAATCAAATGGGCGTCGCCAACACCGCTCTCGTTGCTTTCGCGCAGCGCGTCATTGCTTTCACGCAGCTGCGCATTCACGTGCAGCAGTTTCTTGGCGTCAGCTTCATGCTTGGAGACCTCGGCGCTCAATGCTTCGATGCGACTTTCCAAATCCTTGATGGTGGTTTCCTGCTTTTCCTTGATCGCGCCGACGCGTTCTTCCAGCTGGGCATTGGCGACCTTCTCGGCCTCCAATGCGTCGCGTAGCGCCTCGATCTCGCCGCCATCATTGGCCGCTGCTGCGACCCCCATGCCGTCAACACCGGTCCCAATCCGTTCCAACGCCGCTGTTATCCGGCGTTCCAATTCTGCGATTTCGCTCACTATTCCTGCCTCCTTGGCCACCCACACATACCCGACCATAAGTTCCGCGAATCGGGCGTAAATCCACTTGGATGCAAGTTTACCCTCTGCCCTAGGGAATTGCGCCCCCCCTTTTGGCTCAATACCTTAGCTTGCCCGCTTGAACTTTTGAGCAACACTGTTATCACCTCCTTACATGTTTTAGCCCTAGATAAGGACAAACCACCGTGGACATTCAAAGCTTGCGCAAATCCCACCCTGATCACTGGATGCGTGCTGCCGCCATCCGCACCCTGACACTGGACGCTATTGCAGCGGCAAATTCCGGCCACTCGGGCATGCCAATGGGCATGGCGGATGTTGCGACCGTGTTGTTTGAAAAACATCTGAAGTTTGACGCGAGCGCACCACATTGGCCAGACCGCGACCGGTTCATCCTGTCGGCGGGCCACGGCTCAATGCTGATTTATGCGCTGCTGCACCTGACGGGCTATGAGCAAGTCAGCATGGACGAGATCAAGAATTTCCGCCAATGGGGGGCGCGCACGGCGGGCCACCCCGAATTTGGCCATGTGGAAGGCGTTGAAACCACCACAGGTCCACTGGGCCAAGGGATTGCCAATTCGGTTGGCTTTGCGATGGCCGAAGAAATCCAACGCGCCCGTTATGGCAAGAAAGTTGTCGATCACCACACCTATGTGATCGCGGGCGATGGCTGCTTGATGGAGGGTATTTCGCAAGAAGCCATTGGTCTGGCGGGGCGTCACGAACTTGGCAAACTGATTGTGCTTTGGGATGACAACGGCATTACTATTGATGGCACCGTTGCCCTATCAGATCGTACAGACCAAATGGCGCGGTTCCGTGCATCTGGCTGGTCGGTGTTTGAATGCGACGGCCATGATCCAGTCGCCATTGATGCGGCGATCACCGCCGCCAAGAAAACCAAAAAACCATCAATGATTGCCTGCAAAACCCACATCGCTTTGGGGTCCAGCGCGCAAGACACTTCAAAGGGTCATGGTGCGCTGACAGATGCCACACTGATTGCCGACACAAAGGCCGCCTACGGCTGGACCGCACCACCCTTTACTGTCCCGGGTGATGTGAAATCCCAATGGGAAACCATTGGCGCGCGCGGGGCCGCCGAGCGCGCCGCATGGGAGACTCGCTTCCTGACGATCCCGGGCAACAAGCAGCGCGATTTTGAGCGTGCCTATGCGCTGGACCCACATAAGAAACTTTCGGCCAGCATCAAGGCCTTGAAAAAGCAGATCACGGATGAGGCGCCAAAGGTTGCCACCCGTAAATCCAGCGAAATGGTGCTAGAGGTCGTGAACCAGTTCACCACCGAAACCGTTGGCGGCTCGGCTGATTTGACGGGCTCGAACCTGACCAAGACTGGCGATTTGGGTGTGTTTGACCCCGAAAACCGCGCCGGGCGCTATGTCTATTACGGCATCCGCGAACACGGTATGGCGGCGGCAATGAATGGTATGGTGCTGCACGGCGGCATTCGCCCTTACGGCGGCACATTCATGTGTTTCACAGATTACGCCCGCGGCGCGATGCGCTTGTCGGCGCTCATGCGGGTGCCCGCTGTCTATGTAATGAGCCACGACAGCATCGGCCTTGGTGAAGATGGCCCGACCCACCAACCGGTTGAACATCTGGCGATTTCGCGCGCCACACCAAACACCTATGTGTTCCGCCCCGCCGACACGGTGGAAACGGCTGAATGTTGGGAAATCGCGCTGACCAGCAAAGAAACCCCTTCGGTGTTGGCCTTGTCCCGCCAAGGGCTGCCAACCGTGCGGTTGGAGCATAAAACCAAAAACGTCTCGGCAATGGGCGCTTATGTTTTGGCCGACGCTGTGGACAAACGCCAAGCCATCATCATGGCAACTGGCTCCGAGGTCGAAATCGCCTTGGCCGCGCGTGATCTGTTGCAAGCTGAAGGCATCGGCACCCGCGTGGTCTCGATGCCCTGTATGGAGCTGTTCGCCGAGCAAGAAGAGCGCTATCGCAAACGTATCCTGCCCGGTGGTCCGGTTCGGGTCGCGGTTGAGGCTGGCGTGCAAATGGGTTGGGATCGCTGGTTGACCGGCGAGCGCGGTAAATGCACCAAAGCCGGATTTGTTGGCATGGACGGTTTCGGGGCCTCTGCCCCCTCCGAAGTGCTTTATGAAAAATTCGGCATCACGGCACAGGCTGTGGCCGACAAGGTGAAATCCTTGCTCTGATAAATCATACCCTGTGCGGCGAGATCGTCGCACAGGGTTATTCTATGGGCGTGACGCTACAGCAAGAAATCCAGCGCGGTCAGCCCTGTGACGCCCTCGATCACGATGTTCACATCCGTCGCACCATCGCCGTCAACATCTATGCGCACACGGCTGTCCGCACCAACGGTTGCCACCCGAACCTCGCCTGCTGTGTTCGAGTAAAGCCCGCTGCCAATAAAACTCAGCGTGCCTGCAAAACCGCTTAGATCAATCAGATCCTCGCCGATGACAAAATCGGTGATGTGGTCGGCGTTGGCCAATGTGTCGCTGTGGCTGGCACGGCTGAACACAAATGTGTCCTCGCCCGCCCCCCCAGTCAACATGTCCGTGCCGGTGCCTCCGACCAAGATGTCATTGTCGTCGCCACCGGACAAAATGTCATTGCCACCGCCGCCGATCAGAACGTCATCGCCATCGCCCCCCGAGATGTCATCGTGGCC
>DEIK01000105.1:0-1573 GCA_002352425.1 Rhodobacteraceae bacterium UBA2776 | reverse complement strand
TGGCCTTTGCCACCGCGCATCACGTCATTGCCGTCGCCGCCGTTCAAATCATCATTGCCGTCCTGACCTGATAGGAAATCATCACCAACAGCGCCCAAAATCGTGTCATTGCCGACTTTGCCATATAGCACATTGTCACCGATATTGCCGTTGATCACGTTGTTTTCAGCATTGCCAATCCCGCGCAGATCCGCCTCGCCCAGCAGGTCCAGGTTTTCGAAATTATCGCCCAATTTCCAACCAACGTAGGATT
The DNA here is from genome assembly GCA_002352425.1 of Rhodobacteraceae bacterium UBA2776. Lineage (GTDB taxonomy): Bacteria > Pseudomonadota > Alphaproteobacteria > Rhodobacterales > Rhodobacteraceae > Profundibacter. The sequence continues at coordinate 1,320 of DEIK01000105.1, read as the reverse complement.
GCACGGTGTCAACACCCGGGTTGCCGGTCTCTTGAAGTTGGATGCCCGCATCGTCAATGATGTAGGTATCGTCCCCAGCGCCACCGGCAACAATGCCGCTCACAGACCCGCCGCGCCCGTCAAAATAATCATTCCCGCCGTTCAGCGCGATTGCGCCTGTCATCGTCCCACTATTGATGACGATATCGTCAGAATTTGCCGCAAAAACCGCATACACGCCGCCAATAATTTCACCGTAATTGTTAAGGTACAAGCTGTTTGAACTGGTGTTATTTGACTGTAGATTTACAGCATAACCTCCAACCAGCGATCCCGAATTCACCACATCAAGATTTTGATATCTAACGTGAATGGCCGCGGTGTCGCCCGTTATTGTGCCACTATTATAAACATCAAAAGTTCCGGATGTTGATGCCTCTGCGCCACTTACGTATACCGCAGCACTGGTGCGCGCCGAGATGAGCCCGGTATTATCAAGAGAGCCCGTGAGGGCACCAGCGCTATACATAATTCCGCGGTAATCGCCTGAAATCTCGCCATGATTTGTGATATCAGAACCCGTTCTTTGTATAAAAACACCTGTCGCCGAGGAGACATTCCTAATGACCCCTGTTTCGCCAACCAACACCGAAAGAGCAGATGTATCAGTGACCAAATCCCCCAAAGTTACACTGGTCGAAGCCGCCACGACCCAACCATCAACGACAAGATACAATGGGTCGTCGTTCTCACCCAAAATTGCACTGCCTGATGAAGTGACACCGGCCCCTGCAAGGACATAAACCGTGTCATTTGGATCTATTACATAGGTTGATGTGAGGGAGGTCGAAATTGTTTCGAATGCCATGGGAAATCTCCAAATTGATTGTGTGGCCCAAAAGCGGGCCGAAATAGGTTTTGGGTCAAATTTGCTCGTGACTGAAACCCGTCTTATCAATCTGGGAGCTGAGTAACGTGTTTTAGCTAAATTCAAAACAAATTTCATGGCGCTGCCACGCCACATCCGCTATCCCTATGGCCAGACCCTTAAAAGGCAGACCATGACCAACAGACTCGCCATCATTTTCGGCCTGATCATCATAGCCGTGTTTTTGGCGGATCATTTCCTGCTGCATTGGGGCCTGCCGGTTATGTTGGGCAAAAAACTGGCCTTGTTGACTGAATATATGGCCTTCTGGCGCTAAGGCGGGTTTGCTGGCGCTAACACGGTTGACCTTTGCGCCAAAAACCCCAAGGTGTCGCCTATTCAGCCCCCGTATCACCATCCTGTGGGGCATCATCAACTGGAGTGTCAAAATATGACTGTAAAAGTAGCCATCA
>DEIK01000133.1:17694-37791 GCA_002352425.1 Rhodobacteraceae bacterium UBA2776 | reverse complement strand
ATCGGGCCGTGGTGTCGGTGCTGATGACTGAGCGGACATTGGTGATCAGCGTTGAGGATGACGGGCCGGGCATTGCGCCAAAGAACCGTGAAGAAGCGCTGAAACCCTTTGCCCGGCTGGAACCAGCGCGCAATCAAAACAAGGGGTCTGGCGTTGGATTGGGCTTGTCAATTGCAATGGACATCGCACGGGCGCATGGCGGGGTTATCCGCTTGGGCGAAAGCGAGAGCTTGGGGGGCTTGCAGGCCGATCTGATCTTGTCGCGGTAAGCAGGTTATTCGTCGACTTCACGGGTGAGGGAGGCCTTAAACAAATCCACCTCGCTAAAATATGGCGTTCGTTTTTTATACAAAGCCCTTTGTTGCACCACGTAATCTCGGTTCAATGTCCAAATTCGAGTGTTTGGGTGTTTGTCCGGTATCTCGATGTCGCCTATATCATTATCTTGGCAGTCAGGTGGGTTGCCCATAACATCCGTAAACACCCGACCACAGACGAACAAAACGACACGAGCCGGTTTTCCTGGGTAATTGTAACAAGTGTCGACCAACATGACAGTTGTATTGCTGATCAAGCTAAGCACTTGACATGAATAATAAAATTTGCGGCTAGTGTTGTATGATGGAATGAGAATGTAGTCGAGACGATCCTTTGCAGTGGCATCCTTGCGGTTGACCAAAGAAAGCACAACGTTTGGGCTATAAACATCTTTGCATATCAAAACTGCAATCTGGCCAAATGCGGTTTCGTAATAAGAAATTGCGGTCGGAAAGGGGGTATCAATTTGCTCTCCCACACTTTCAGCAGGAACAAGCTTGGCGTGGTTCATTGGAGATGGCAGGCTGTCATCGTCACTTCTTTCCACAGTATCCAAGTTATTGTTGACGAAAATCTTGGCATGATTAAACCATTTTTGTGCTTTCCCTTTGCGCAGACGTTCATGTCTTGTCCCCGCGATTAAAAAAACCTCGTGATCGAAATCATTGATCAATGCTCTTACCCGGGTATTAAAATCATTGTCGTCTTCGGTTTTGAAGAAGGGTGGGTAGTCGAATTCGCCTATAACGATAATATTTGCCTTAGCTTCAAGGCTTGCTTTTATCCGATCAAGACGGTCATCACGCCATTTTTTGTAGTCGTAGAGAGCATCACGGTTTGCATCTGGCGTAACGGCTACGATATTGTGGTTTTCTGTTGGTTTCGACATATGAAAAGGAAGTGCCGCGTTGGGGGCAGGCTTCTTTTCCGCGATATCGCACTGCATCATACTAATGCCAGCTAACCGTATAACACCCCGTTTCACATCTTGTTTGTTTTCACTGAACTTAGCGCAACACTTCGGTTCGGCAACGCTGTTGGCGCAATCAAGCAAGACTGCTAATGCCGCCTTTTCTGCGGACATACATAAATCGCTATAATTTTCAGACCCTTCCGGCATATTCCCATCCGGTGCTCGGTCACTAAATTCGACCAACTTGCTATGGGCGCGAAAAACTTGAGCGTCGCTTTTGATGAAATTTTGAGCCCTATTACCGATAAATGGCTGAAATGCACGGCCAACTTTGTTTTTAAATTCACTCAATATTCACTTCTCCCCAATTTCAAGGGAGACTAGTCAAAATTGTCGACCTAATAAAGATGCAATTTCAGCGGTAGCATATTGGCTGGCAATCATGTCACGCGTAGGGGGAAGGACCCCGGCGGCGCTATCGACTAAACCTACGCAATAAGAAGCATCATCATTTGTATAAGAAACAAATATGCCGGTGTCTTTCTCTCTTGACATGAAAGGAACAAGCATAGCCTCTGAATCAACTAAAAAGCGTGTATCGCTTTCGTTAGCATCTTGCGCCTGTTGTGGAATACCCTTGACGCCCGTGACATCGCGCAGCGCATCAGCGAGTTCCCGATCAGCGATTTTGTCAATACTTACCTCAGACCAACTCAATTCGGAATAGGCTTCCTGAATACTGGCCCCTATTCCGTTCCCGTGGCAATCGACGGCAAAGACATGCAAGATACCGCTCGATTTCAAGCTAATATTGCTTCCAACTACTGATTTGAAATCAGCTTCATACAGGTTGCGAATTGCCTCGTTTGTTTTAGCGGCAATATGATCACTTGCACTGTAAAGGAGGCTAAGCAATTCGGTGCTCAAACCACCGTTTCCCAGAGCCTCATTGTTTGGCTGAAATACAATGCGCGTCCAAATTTTGCTTTGCATTTCGCTGGAGCACACTGTGAGACACGTGCGCGTGGATAGTTCCCCAAATTCAGTCATAACAGCAAGTTTTTGAAAATCTAGAATAAGTCCTGGGTCGAAACGCGATCTGACAGTATCACTTTCTTTGATGCTAACATCCCCAACTAGCTCTGGCGGCAGGCATTCTACAATGCTGGAATTTGCGGCCTCCAAATAAGCGTCGCCGTGGTTGACAATGGCCAACCCGATAGCACGTGCTTCGGACACACTTCGCCTTGCGTCAGCATCTGCCTCGCCGGCTTTTGCGCTAACTATCATGCCTTGCCTGTAAGATACTCCCGTATACTTACACATTTATCGTCCCTTGTTTTCCGCCCACCAAACACAAACCGATTGAGTACGTCAAGTTGTCCTAGTATTTCAAACCCGTATACATCCTTTTAACGGACCACACTATAGCTGCCGTTAATTGGAGTTACGAAATGTTGCTAATATGGCAGTTTTGGTTTCTTGTCTGTGCTCATTCTTGAAAAAAAATCCAGATTGTCTCTCGATTTAGTTAAAGGTGGTAGGCCCGGCAGGACTCGAACCTGCGACAAAAGCGTTATGAGCGCTCTGCTCTAACCAACTGAGCTACAGGCCCACTGTAGTCATTTCGCATGGGTATTTGCGTGGACGCGGCGGGTCAAGGGGATTGATGGTGTTAATTGGTCAAAACATTGCCACACACATAGACACAAGCCCGTAGGCTTGATACCCCGCCCCTATACGGATTCTTACCGATGGGGTGCTGCCAAATGACTTCTGACAATAACGGACTGACTTATGCGGATGCGGGCGTCGATATTGATGCTGGCAATGCACTGGTTGAACGGATCAAACCTGCTGCCAAACGCACGGCACGGCCAGGGGTCATGTCAGGGCTGGGGGGATTTGGCGCGCTGTTTGACCTAAAAGGGGCGGGCTATACCGATCCAGTTCTGGTCGCGGCCACGGACGGGGTTGGCACCAAATTGCGGATCGCGATTGACACGGGTGTGGTTGACACCATCGGCATTGATCTGGTCGCCATGTGTGTGAATGACCTGATCTGTCAGGGGGCGGAGCCGTTGTTTTTCCTGGATTATTTTGCCACCGGCAAGTTGGAACTGGATCAAGCGGCCCAGATCATCCAAGGCATTGCCAAGGGGTGCGAACTGTCAGGTTGTGCGTTGATCGGTGGCGAAACGGCGGAAATGCCGGGCATGTATCATGACGGCGACTTTGATCTGGCGGGCTTTGCTGTTGGCGCGATGGAGCGCGGCGCGACCTTGCCTGACGGGGTTGCGGTTGGCGACGTTTTGCTGGGACTGGCCAGCGACGGGGTGCATTCCAACGGTTATTCTTTGGTGCGCAAAGTGGTGGAGGTTTCCGGCCTTGGCTGGGACGCCGATTGTCCATTTTCCGACGGCACCTTGGGTGAGGCGCTGCTTGCGCCAACGCGCCTATATGTGAAATCGACATTGGCGGCGATACGGGCTGGCGGCGTGCATGCCTTGGCGCATATCACAGGCGGCGGGTTGACCGAGAATATCCCACGGGTTCTACCCGATGGTATGGGGGTCGAGATAGACCTGAATGCATGGGAATTACCACCTGTTTTCAAATGGTTGACCGCGACGGCCAAGATGTCCGAGGCGGAGCTGCTCAAGACCTTTAACTCCGGTCTTGGCATGGTATTGGCGGTTTCCGCCGACCAAGCTGACGCCATTGCAGCGCTGCTTGAGGCCGAGGGGGAGACGGTTTCTCGCATTGGCCAAGTCACCGCAAACAGTGGCGTGACCTATTCGGGATCGCTTTTATGAGCAAACGAGTTGCCATACTGATTTCCGGTGGCGGCTCAAATATGGTGGCGCTGGCTCAATCCATGACCGACGATCATCCGGCGCGTCCGGTGCTGGTGCTGGCCAATTCTGCGGATGCGGGTGGGTTGGAAAAGGCCGCTGACATGGGCATCGCCACGGCGGTTGTGGACCATCGCCCATACGGCCAAGACCGCGCGGCGTTCGAGGCGAAGTTGAGCAAAACGTTGGCAGCGCATAACCCTGACATCATTTGTTTGGCGGGGTTCATGCGGGTTTTGACGGCTGGGTTTACCAGCCAGTGGCAGGATCAGATGCTAAACATTCACCCGTCATTATTGCCTAAATACAAGGGGTTAAACACCCACGCCCGGGCGATTGAGGCAGGGGACTCCGAGGCTGGATGCTCTGTACATCAGGTCACGGCCGAACTGGATGGGGGACCAATTCTGGGGCAGGCGCGTGTGCCTTTGCTGGCCAGTGACACGCCTGAAACCCTTGCCGCGCGGGTATTGCCGCTGGAACATCAACTCTACCCCGCCGTGCTGCGCCGCTTTGCGGCAGGGGACGCGACAATGGTGAACCTGCCTTAAGGCTTTTAATTTTGGCCATAGTTGCTTATGAAATGCCAAACCATATGCAGTGAGCAAAATTTTATACATGAAAACACTTACAACGACCCGCGAGCTGGCAGATTTCTGCGAAATGGCCGCCGCCCATCCTTATGTCACGATTGACACCGAATTTCTGCGGGAACGGACCTATTATTCCAAGTTGTGCCTGATCCAGATGGCTGTCAAAGGCAACGACGACGAATGTGCTGTGCTGGTTGACCCGCTGGCCGATGGGCTGTCGCTGGAGCCGCTTTATGATCTGTTTCGCGATGAAAATGTGGTCAAGGTTTTCCACGCTGCGCGGCAGGATCTTGAGATATTCTTTATCGAGGGCAATGTGTTTCCAGTCCCGTTGTTTGACACCCAAGCGGCGGCGATGGTGTGCGGATTTGGCGAACAGGTTGGCTATGAAACTTTGGTGCGTAAAATCGCTAAAGAGCCCTTAGACAAATCTTCGCGCTTTACGGATTGGTCACGCCGCCCATTGACGGAGGCGCAAAAAACCTATGCGGTGGGCGACGTAACGCATCTGCGGGTAATCTATGAGTATCTGTCCGCCCAGATTGAAAAATCAAACCGCGGCAAGTGGGTAGAGGAAGAACTTAAAGTTCTTTTGAGCCCTGAAACCTATGTGATTACACCTGAAAACGCTTGGAAGCGCCTGAAAACCCGCACCAATTCCGGCCGCTTTTTGGCCCTGGCCCGTGAGCTGGCGGCGTTTCGCGAGAACTATGCGCAAAGCCGCAATGTACCGCGCAACCGCGTCTATAAGGACGAGGCGATTATGGAACTGGCTTCGACCAAACCGGCAAATATGCAGGATTTGGGCCGCTCGCGCCTGTTGCAACGCGAAGCACGTCGTGGCGACATAGCGGATGGAATTTTGGCCGCTGTTGCGGCTGGTTTGAAGGTTGAGCCCGAGAATTTCCCCAAACCCGATCGGTCGCGGGAAAAACTGCAAGTCAATCCGGCGTTGGCCGATTTGCTGCGGGTTTTGCTGAAGTCGAAGGCCGAAAATGAAGGCGTTGCGGTGAAGTTGATCGCCACCTCAGCCGAGTTGGACGCCATTGCAGCGGGACAGCGGGACGGAAAATCCCTGTCCGGTTGGCGCAATGAGGTGTTTGGCAAGGACGCGCTGCGCCTGTGCAATGGCGAAATCGCCCTGACCGCCAAAGGGTCTGTGGTGAAAGTGGTTAGCCTTTAACGACGCGATGAGCGGGCGTTTCGCGCGCCCAAAACGCGGATGGTTGTGACATCGCGCAGTTTGATATTGGACACAAAATGTCCAACCACCACTTCGCGTGATGTTGGGGTGGAGGCGCGTTTGAATTCAAACGGCTGATCAATACGGAACTTGTAGGTCAATACGCCTTTGACAGGCTTTTCATCGTTTTCAGGCACCAGTTCCGCATCCCAATAGCCTTGGCTTGGGGGCAGGCCCACCGCATGGATGATCGCGCCGCCGTTGGTTTTTTCGATCTGCAACGAAATGACTTGATCCACCAAATTGCGGTTTTCGATCACTTGTCCCGGGGCGACTTGTTGCACGGTTTCGTTGGTGCTGCGTTTGAACCAGTTGAACGGATTAAGCTTTGAGGCACAGCCGGTCATAAGCAGCGCGCTTAGCAATAATGTGGCGATGGGTTTTTTCATGTCGGTCTGCCCCTAGGTTTTTCACCAACAGAATTAGCTCAAAGCGCAAGGTTTGAAAACCGTGTTTATGCGCTCTGGACCTTTTGTGTGTCGCCGACTATCTGGAGAGCAACGGATCAGGAGCAAAATAATGGCATCAAGCGCCTTTGAAAACATCGTTGAAGATTTCGATTTTCTGGAAGACTGGGAAGATCGTTACCGGTTTGTGATTGATATGGGCAAAGAAATGCAGCCGCTTGAGGATGCTTTGCGGGTGCCTGCCACCAAGGTCGAAGGCTGCTCGTCCCAGGTTTGGATCGTGCCGCATTTGGACGGGGTAGGTGAGGCGGCGGTGTTTCATTTTCGCGGCGACAGCGATGCGATGATCGTGCGCGGTTTGGTGGCCGTGTTGGTCGCGATGTTCGACGGGTTGACGGTGGCCGAGGTGCTAAAGGTCGACGCGGGCGGCGAATTGGCGCGGTTGCAACTGAATGATCATTTGTCGGCACAACGCAGCAACGGTTTGCGTGCGATGGTCGAGCGGATTCGCAAAATCGCGGGCGAGGCTTGTGCGGTCTAAGTTGGTTTAGCCGACCGTGCGCAGCGTCATTTCCAGATCGCCGTATCCGGTGAAACGGCGCTCGTATTTCAAGCCCAACCGGTCAGCACATTCACGGGCTTTTTCGTCCAGCTCAGGCACATCGGTTTGGGCCTGATAAACCAGCTTTTCATAATTGCCGAAATACATGTCGCGCAGCTCGGGATGACGTTCCAACCCCAGCGGTTTCCACACGAATGCATCGAACTGGCGGACCAGAAAATCGGTCAGGTAAAAGGAGGTGATTTCGTCGGCGGATGATTTGGCGAAAGTGTCATTGCCTTCAAAAAACGAATAACAATGTGGGCCTTCAACCATTTTGACCCCCAGTTTATTGCACATATCCAACAATAGCCCGCCCGTGCCGCAATCCGCGTAGACCACGAATATGTCGTTATAATCATCGCGATGCTTCAGCACGGCTTGCTCGACGGCGGTCGGGATGCGCTTGGGGTATAGATGTAGATTGGCGGGTAGGCAGGTCAGCGTCAGATGCGACCAATTGTTGGCCTTGATCAATGTCAGGATCTCGTGGGCCAAGGCCCCGCAGGCCAGCAGCAAAACACGGCCCTTGTCCCCGGTTGGTTCCAGGCCGCGTTCTGTTAAATCTTGATCATCGGGTTTCATCACAGAGCCCCAATCGGGTGGATTATCCCGCCATTTTATTGTGTTTACGGGCCATGTAATCTTTGGCCGTCTCAACCGCCACAGCCGCGTCGCGACAGTAGCTGTCAGCGCCGATGGCTTTGCCAAATTCCTCATTCAGCGGCGCGCCACCGACCAAAACGACATAGTCGTCGCGGATGCCTTTTTCGATCATCGTGTCGATCACGACTTTCATATAAGGCATGGTGGTTGTTAGCAAAGCGGACATGCCCAAAATGTCGGCCTGTTCTTTTTCCAAGGCTTCCAAGTAGTCCTCAACCGGGTTGTTGATGCCCAGATCAACCACTTCAAAACCGGCGCCCTCCATCATCATCGAGACAAGGTTCTTGCCGATGTCGTGGATGTCGCCCTTTACCGTACCGATAACCATTTTGCCCATGCGCGGGGCACCGGATTCGATCAGCAGGGGTTTCAGGATTGCCATGCCGCCCTTCATAGCGTTGGCCGCCAGCAGCACTTCGGGGACAAACAGGATGCCATCGCGGAAATCGTGGCCAACGATGGTCATGCCCGCGACCAGGGCTTCGGTTAGGACGCGGTAGGGTTCCCATTTGCGTTCCAGCAAAATGTTAACGCCTTCCTCAATCTCTTCCTTCATGCCGTCATAAAGGTCGTCGTGCATTTGCAGCACAAGTTCGTCGTCGGACAGTTCTGACAGGATGATGTCTTGTTCTTCGGCCATGATATTGGTTCCTGCAATGGCGCGCGCACGCGCGGTGTTTGTATATCCAATCGTTACGTTTTGTCGCAAGTTTGTGTTGCTCACCAGCGACATTGGCGGTTCTTACACCGACCTATTAGCGGCTAAGCCTTGCTGCGACGGCGATTTTGGCGTGGTGCGGGCGTTGTATCGTCCGTGCCGTCCGAGGCCGAGGAGAAACCACCAAGGGCCGCCGCGATTGCGTCTAGGGACGGGCGCGGGCCAGGGGTATGGGCTTCTAGGGCGGCGCGCATTGCGACCAGATGTTCCGGTGTGGTGCCACAGCAACCACCAATGATTTTGGCACCACAGTCGTAGGCCAAACATGCATATTCGCCCATCAATTCGGGGGTGCCATCATAGTGGATGTGGCCATCGTGGAATTTTGGAATGCCCGCATTACCCTTTGAGATGATTGGAATCTCTGAGCCAGCGGCGGCAAATCCAAGGATGGTGCGCAGCAGGTCAGAGGCGCCAACACCACAGTTGGCGCCATAGGCCAGCGGTGGTTTTTTGATCTTTTCGACCATTGCAACCATCGCCGCGGATGTCACGCCCATCATGGTGCGCCCAGCCGTATCAAAGCTCATGGTGCCACACCAAGGCATATCGGCCAAAGCAAAGGCTTCGGCGGCGGCAAGGTATTCTTCGGGGGCGGAAATGGTTTCGCACCACAACACGTCTGCGCCGCCTTCTTTCAAACCTTCGGCTTGTTCGTGGAAAATTTCGACGGCCAATTCATGGGTCAATTCGCCCAAGGGGGCCATGATTTCGCCGGTTGGGCCAACAGAACCCGCCACGACCACAGGACGTCCTGCCGCATCGGCGATTTCGCGGCCCAATTCAGCCGAGATGCGTGACAGTTCACGGGCACGTTTTTCAGCGCCGTGCAATTTAAGGCGCGAGGCGTTGCCACCAAAGCTGTTGGTCAAAAACAAATCACTGCCCGCATTAACGGCACCGCTATAAAGCGCGCGGATTTTGTCAGGCTCGTCCACGTTCCACAATTCAGGCGCATCGCCCGAGCTAAGACCCATGTTGAACAATGTGGTGCCCGTGGCCCCGTCTGCCAGAATCCAGTCGCGGTCGTTTAGCATACGGCTAAGTGCGTTTGTCATGGGTAAATCTTTCATACGATTACGTGGTTTTGGGGTGCAATGCCACGCGCCGCGTCTTTGTGCAATTATTTATTCGTCATAATGATCATGAATGACGCACCAATGCCCCAGTGGTCGGGTTGGTTTTACCCGTTATTTCACGGGCGATGTCAAAACCGGCCAAGGCGAATTGCAGCCGGTTCGGGGCCGCCATGTATAGGGTTTGCCACTGCGGGGAGAAGGCGGATTTGAACTGTTTCAGTCCAGCCGAGGCGCTGGCCGATTGCATCCATTTGTGCAGGAACCTGTTGCTGTGTTCAAACGGGATCGCGGCCAAAGACAGGCGCGGCAAATCCAGTTTTGCGGCGTCGCTTATCGCATGGGCCAGCAGGGCATGCATGGTGCCATCGGGCGCGGTTTCGGTTTGTCGCATCAGGTCGAGTGACCATTCAGCTTGGCAGGTGTTTAAGGTGATGAACCCCTGTAGCACGCCGTCCTGCGTGGCCAGATAACAGCGTTGGGTTTGCACAAATTCAGGGGTAAACACGCCCATCGAAAAGCCACGCTCGCCGCCGGACCTTATTGCCCAATCTGCAGATATGCGCGCCATTTCAGTCATGGGCAATGTGGATGGTTGGGTTGTGACGATACTTGCGGTTTCAGCTTTGCGCAATTTGCGCCGCAACTGGCGGTGGCTTGGGGTTGTTGTGGTGAAGCTGCGCGGGTCTACCCATGCTTCGCGGGCAATTGGCAGCACGAAGAATCCGTTTTTACGGGCTTGCAAGGCGGTGCGGGCCGAGCATTTGTAAAGGCAGGCAATTTTGGCCTGATCTTTGGCCGCTTTCGCGAGGGTTTGCACAGCCCTTTGTCCATCACGCGTTAGGAGAGGGTCGCGCAGGGCCACTAGGGCTTGACCGGTTTGGCTGGTCAGCAGAAGTGGCGTGTTAGATATTTGATAAAGCACCTTTTTTGGGCCTTGCCGCAGCAGATTTGCTTCGGCGAAGGGAGCGTTTTGGATCAGGGCGTTTTGCGCTGAATGGTCGGGGGTGCGCAGCATCACCGTCTGGTGGGCCAACTGGAGCGGCCCACGGGCCAAAAGCAGCGTCGCTAGGACTGCGGGAATAGCGTAATAGATCACGCGGTAGGCCAATACAGCGCCCAGCAATGCTTCAGCGTTGACGCTTGGCAAGAGGGCCAGCAAGGTGACCTCGAATGGGCCAACGCCGCCGGGGGTGCCGGACACCATCGCCGCCCCAAGGGCCAGCAAAAACGCAGGATACAGTGTGGTGAGGGGCAGGGCGACGACATCGGGCAACAGGACGTAAAGCGCGATTGCGGCTGCAATTGTGTCGATGGCTGCCAGTGATAGGATCGCAAACACTGTTGTCAGGCTGGGCCATTTGATTTGCCGGCCGAAAACAGTTGTGCCGCTGCCCAACAGTGAGGCAACGACAAGTGCGAGAGCGGCGACTATCGGCAACAGCGCAACCATGCGTCCGCCCAGCATATCTGGCGCAAACATAAGCAACGCCAACCCCGTGACCACAGCCCAACCTGCCAAGAAACTGGCCGCAACCGTAGCCGATAGGCGGGTAGCTTGCCACAGACTGGCGTCCGGCAACATGCGCCAGCGCACCAATGCACCCGTTAGCACGCCCATGCCCAAAGTTTGCGAGATCGCAATGCCTGCGATTCCAGCTTGATGTGCTGTGCCCGTGTCGACCTTGTTGCGCATCATTTTATGCACAACGGCGTCATAGCGCCCAACGGCCCAAAAACTGGCGGCGGTGGCCAACAAGGCCATGATCCATTGATAAGAAGAGACTGAGCGAAAGCCGCCCCAGATTTTATCCATCTCTAATGTTGACACGCGGCCATAAAAAAGCGCGACAAACCCTGCAGCCATCAGCAACAACACCCCCTGACGGGGTGCATATTTGCGCATGTGTTGGACGATACCGGTAGTGGTGTCGGTGGTTGTGCTGGTGTTTCCTGTGTTTATCAATCCCATGCCATTGCCCCCAGATGGTTTGGAGGACAGCATTATTCATGCGGGGCTTAAGAAAACTTAACAGATAAACTTGGACATAAAAAAACGGGCGCATCCCACAAGATACGCCCGCTTCAAATTCGGTGTTAACGCCAGCCAGATTTAGGCTTCGTCAAAGATTTGTGCTTTGGCCTCGGAGCGGAGTTTGGCCATTTCGCTGCGAATTTCTGCATCATCTGCAACGCCATCCATGTCAGCGACCAATTTGCGCACCACGTCCTCATGGCCCGCTTCTTCTAGATCAGCGATGACAACGGATTTTGCATAGGACTCGGCCTCGTCGCCGGTTTTGCCCAGCTTTTCAGCCGCCCAATAGCCCAACAGTTTGTGGCAACGTGCGTTGGCCTTGAACTGCATATCTGCATCATGGGCATATTTGTTTTCAAATGCATTTTCGCGTTCATTGAATGTGGTCATTTTTTCCTCGCTCGGGTGGTGAATTGTTCCCTACTGATATGCCCCTGATTGGCGGTTATCGCAAGGGGGGTTGCCAGATTATCGCATTGCGGCCCTTATGCGGGATTGCAGCAAGCCCCCCCATGGCGTATAGGCGCGGTCAACAGGCGCATTCTGTTGCGCTCAGCCAGATCGGAGACAGCAATGGCGCGTGGCAAGATGATTTACGAGGGCAAAGCGAAAATCCTTTATGAAGGTCCGGAACCCGATACTCTGGTGCAATACTTCAAGGATGACGCCACCGCCTTTAACGCCGAGAAAAAAGACGTGATTGATGGCAAGGGCGCGCTGAACAACCGCCTGTCCGAGTACTTCATGAATGGTCTGATGCAGATCGGTATCCCGACACATTTCATCAAACGCCTCAACATGCGCGAGCAGTTGATCCGCAAGGTCGAGATTGTTCCGCTGGAAGTGATCGTGCGCAACACCGCTGCGGGCTCTATCTGCAAGCGGTTGGGTATTGAAGAGGGCACACAGTTGCCGCGCCCGATTGTCGAGTTCTCTTATAAGGACGACGCTTTGGGTGATCCGCTGGTGCCCGAGGAATACATCATCGCCTTTGGCTGGGCCTCGCAACGTGATTTGGACGATATCATTGCACTGGCCTTGCGGGTGAACGACTTTATGTCCGGCGTTATGCTGGGTGTCGGTATCAAGCTGGTGGATTTCAAGATCGAAATTGGCCGCGTTTGGGACGGTGATTTCCAACGTCTGATCATTGCCGATGAAATCAGCCCGGACAGTTGCCGTCTGTGGGACATCGAAACCGGCGAACATCTGGACAAGGATGTGTTTCGCCGTGATCTGGGCAACCTTGCGGATGCCTATACAGAAGTGGCGCGTCGTTTGGGGGTTTTGCCCAGCAACGCGCCGCAGCCTAGCAAACCAACACTCGTTAATTAAGGAACCTGGTCATGAAAGCACGTGTTACGGTAATGTTGAAAAACGGTGTGTTGGACCCGCAAGGCAAGGCGGTGCATCACGCACTGACTGCGCTGGGGTTTGATGGTGTGAACGGGGTACGGCAAGGCAAAGTGATCGAGCTGGACCTGGCCGAGACCGACGCGGCTGTGGCCGAAAAATCAGTTGGCGAGATGTGCGAAAAGCTGCTGGCGAACATGGTGATCGAATCCTACAAAATCGAGATACTGTGATGAAGGTTGGCATTGTCGTCTTTCCGGGGTCCAATTGTGACCGTGATCTGGCCGTTGCCTTTGAGCAGGCCGGCGCCGATGTAACGATGGTCTGGCACAAAGACACATCCTTGCCCAAGGGTTTGGATATGATCGGGGTGCCGGGCGGGTTTTCCTTTGGGGATTATCTGCGCTGTGGCGCGATTGCTGCGCAGTCGCCGATTTGTCGCGCTGTGGTCGATCACGCCAATGCGGGGGGCTATGTTTACGGGGTCTGTAACGGGTTCCAGATATTGGCCGAAACGGGTCTGTTGCCGGGGGCGTTGCTGCGCAATGCCAACCTGAAATATATCTGTAAAACCATACCCTTAGTGGTTCAAAACAACGACAGTGCCTATACGTCGGGCTATGATATGGGCCAAGAAATCATGATCCCGATTGCGCATCATGATGGCAATTTCACAGCCGATGCCGATACGGTTGCGCGGTTGCAAGGCGAGGGGCGCGTGGCGTTCACCTATGGGGACAATCCGAACGGGTCGGTGGCCGATATTGCGGGCATATTAAGTGAAAACAAACGGGTTTTGGGCATGATGCCACACCCTGAACGCGCCGCGGATGCAGCCCATGGCGGCACGGACGGTCAGGCGTTGTTCAAATCCGTCGTCGGGGCGGTTTTTGGCGCATTGCAGGACGCTTGACGACGGATGCTTGAGGCGGGGGACGATCAGGCGTACCCTGAGGCCATGAGCGGGGACATTATCACAACGGACAGCCCATCTGATGGCGGCCAAGGGTCGGGCAATTCTTGGCGCGTGCGGTTTGCCGTTTTTGTGCTGATCGGCTTTGCTGTGGCGGCTGTCTGGTCCACAAACGCGCTGTTGACTGAACGTTTCACCGAAACCACCCGCAACCAAGCCGAAGTGCGCATGACGCTCTATTCCGGCAATCTGACCAGCGAACTGCAACGGGCCTCTATAGTGCCGCAGCTGTTGGCCCGTGATCCGGCCTTGATCGGGGCGCTGAACTCGAATGACCACGCCCAAACCTCTAGCCGTTTGATCACTTATGTGGATGAAATCGGTGTTTCCTCGCTGTTGTTGCTGGATCGCGAAGGCCGCGCTGTGGCCGCCTCTGATCGCAACCTGATCGGCTCGCAACATCGGCCAAACCCTTATTTTTTAAACGCAATCCGGTCTAACAAATCGGTTTTCACCGCTTTTAAGGACGAAAACGGGGCCATAACGTTTTCCTATTCGCGCAAAATGGAATTTGCCAGCAGCACCATCGGGGTCATCGTGGTTTCGGTCGATTTGCAACAGTTTGAAAACCGTTGGGCCAGCATTTCGGACGCGGTGTTTGTCACCGATAGCGAGGGGATAATCCTGCTGGCGACAGAACCCAGTTGGCGGGGGTTAAAGGAAGAGGACGCCTTGGCGGTGCGTTCGGTTCCGTCGGCGATTGCACGGGCGATCCAGACCACAACCGATTGGGTGTCGCTGACCACCAATGCCAGCCTGTTGGGCGGCGGCGTGATGCGCCAAGAGGCGCGCATACCGTTTCAGGGCTGGAAAATGACCTCTTTCACCACATTCACTTCGGTGCGCCAAAAGGTGAACGGGGTGTTGGCGCTGGAAATCATGGGGTTTGCCATTTTGATGGCGCTGACGTTTTATTTCTTATCGCGCAAGGCACAGGTGCAGTCGTTGTTTTTCCAACAGGAATCGGCTGATCTTCGCCAGTTGAACCAACGCTTACAGCGGGAAGTCGCCGAGCGTGAAAAGGCCGAAAAAGAGCTGGAAGTGGCTGAACAGACCTTGGCGCAAAGCTCCAAACTGGCGGCTTTGGGCGAGATGTCGGCGGCGGTTTCACACGAGTTGAACCAGCCACTGGCGGCGATGAAAACCTACCTTGCGGGCGCGCGTTTATTGCTGCGTCGCAAGCGCCCCGAAGAGGCGATTTCGTC
The DNA here is from genome assembly GCA_002352425.1 of Rhodobacteraceae bacterium UBA2776. Lineage (GTDB taxonomy): Bacteria > Pseudomonadota > Alphaproteobacteria > Rhodobacterales > Rhodobacteraceae > Profundibacter. The sequence continues at coordinate 22,832 of DEIK01000133.1, read as the reverse complement.
GTTCCAGCGCATTGATGATTTGATCGAGCGTATGGGGGCGATCACCAAGCAGTTGAAAAGCTATGCGCGCAAGGGTGGGGATGAGTATGCGCCTGTAGACATGAGGGATGCGGCAAATTCGGCCCTGTCGATGATGGAACCGCAATTGAAACAGCGCCATGTGGAAATCACCAAAACGCTGCCCCGCGAACCGGTCTTTGTGCTGGGTGATCGGGTGCGCATCGAACAGGTGATTATCAACCTGTTTCGCAATGCGCTGGATGCCACCAAAACCGTGACCGATCCACAGATCGACATCCTGTTGGCAGCGGGTGACACCGCGACCTTGAGTGTGCGCGACAATGGCGCTGGGATCGAGGATCTGGATAGCCTGTTTGAGCCATTTTACACCACCAAACAGGCCGGAGACGGGGTTGGCTTGGGGCTTGCCATTTCCTCCGGTATCGTCAACGACTTGGGCGGACGGTTAACGGCGCGCAATGCCGCTGCCGGTGGGGCTGTATTTGAGGTACGGCTGCCTATATTGATTGAAGACGAAACAAAAGCAGCCGAGTGAGGCAATAAAAACATGGCACAGGCAATGAAAATCGCGATTGTGGATGACGAGCAAGATATGCGTCAATCCATCAGCCAATGGTTGGCCCTGTCGGGGTTTGACACCGAAACCTTTGCCTCGGCCGAGGATGCGCTAAAGACGCTGGGCAATGATTACCCCGGTGTGGTGGTCAGCGATATCAAAATGCCTGGCATGGACGGGATGCAGTTTTTGAAACGCTTGATGTCTGTGGATTCAGGGCTGCCGGTTATCATGATAACCGGCCACGGCGATGTGCCGATGGCGGTTGAGGCCATGCGGGTCGGGGCCTATGATTTTCTGGAAAAGCCGTTCAACCCTGACAAAATGACCGAACTGGCCAAAAAGGCCACCCAAAGCCGCCGTTTGACCTTGGACAATCGGGCGCTGCGCCGTGAATTGGGCGATGGCACGGCCGTTATGAAAAAACTGATTGGCGCATCCCCCGTGATGGAGCGGCTGCGCGAAGATATCCTTGATCTGGGGCAGGTGGATGGCCATGTGCTGATCGACGGCGAAACCGGCACCGGCAAAACACTGGTGGCCCATGCACTGCACGCGGTTGGCTCAAGGGCGGGCAAAAAATTCTCGCTGATTTCTTGCGCGGCCTATGAAGAAGACGATCTGGGGCGCCGTTTGTTTGGCCCAATGCTGGATGATGGACCGCAACCTCTGGTTGAGGCTGCGCGTGGTGGCACCTTGGTGTTGGAGGACGTGGATGCGCTGTCGGACAACCTGCAAGCGCGGTTGTTGACTTATATTAACGAGCAGGGCAACCCCGCCGAGACCCGCATCGTGGCGATCAGCAACCTGCAGGCCGAGGAAAAAACCGTTGAAGATGTGCTGCGGCCTGATCTTTATTACCGTTTGGCGGCGATGAAAATCACCCTGCCACCTCTGCGTCAACGTGGCGAAGACATTCTGACGCTGTTTGCCCGCTTGTCCGAGCAATTTTCCGAAGAATACGGCTGTGACGCGCCCGAGGTTTCTGCGCAGGAGGCGGCGCAATTGTTGCAAGCCCCGTGGCCTGGCAATATTCGCCAGCTTATCAATGTGGCGGAACGCGCGGTGCTGCAAAATCGCCGTGGTTCGGGCACCATTGCCAGCCTGTTGATGGCGGATGATGAGGAAAGCCAACCCGTGATGACGACCGAGGGCAAGCCGCTGAAAGAATACGTCGAGGCCTTCGAGCGCATGTTGATCGACAACACCATGCGCCGCCACAAGGGCAGCATCGTCAATGTGATGGACGAATTGTGCCTGCCACGCCGGACCTTGAACGAGAAAATGGCCAAATACGGCCTGACACGCTCGGAATACCTTTAAACACGGCCATCACCGCAACGAAAATCGCCCTCGTAGGCGTGGTAACCTGCACCCGCTGGTGCGGGTTTTATCAGGTATATGACAGGAATAAGACGGCTTTCCCCATTTACCCATTGTAATTGATCCCCCATCGCCATTATGTTCAACCTAAGGCAGCCTGCGCAACAGCAGCAGAGTTGCCGATACAAGTTTCGCTGTTCCCGAGGCCCCGCAGAAAAATCACTGCATCCAAATGAACAGACCGATTGGGTCGAAAGACCGGAAATTTTGCCCGAAATGCCGAATTGGCAGGGTTTAATATTATGGGCGCGACATGCGCTCGGAGATAGAAACGCGATGCGACGCGAGAAAATATCAGAGACTGCGACAGGGGCCGATTTGGTCGACCTGCGCGTATCTGACGCGTCCATTTTCGCCCTTACAAGTCACCCTCCGCAAATGAGCGCCCCCCCGGGGGCAGGATTATTGCCGCGGTGCAAAGAGAAAACATGGCTAAAAAGATGCTTATCGACGCTACCCACGCGGAAGAAACCCGCGTTGTGGTGGTTGATGGAACCAAGGTTGAGGAATTTGACTTTGAATCCGAAAACAAACGCCAGCTCGCTGGCAATATTTATCTAGCAAAAGTAACGCGGGTCGAGCCGTCGCTGCAAGCGGCGTTCATTGACTATGGCGGGAACCGTCATGGTTTCCTTGCGTTCTCGGAAATCCATCCGGATTACTACCAGATTCCCGTCGCTGACCGCGAGGCGTTGATGGAAGAAGAACGCGCCTATGCAAAGTCACAAGCCGAAGAAGACGAAAAGCCCAAGCCCAAGCGCCGCCGTCGCTCACGCGGTCGCACCAAGGCCGAAGAGACCAAATCCGAGGATGCGGTCGAGACTAAAGATGTCGAAACTGGTGATGTTTCGGGCATGGATGTGGTTGATCTGGACGCAGACAAAGACGGCGACGATGTCGAGGGTTCCTCGCCAATGGAGTTGGTTTCTGAAACGCCAGTCGAGACACCGGCTGCCGATGACGTCAAAGCAGATAATGCCAAAACTGATACAACGTCTGAAGACGATGACAGCGATGACGACGACAGTGATGCGCCTTTGGACGCGACTGAAAAGGACGACCAGATTGAATCGGTTGCCGATGATGACGCGCCCGAGGATATTCGTCCTGCGCGTAAACCGCGCCCACGTCGCTATAAAATCCAGGAAGTGGTGAAAGTTCGCCAAATCTTGCTGGTTCAAGTGGTCAAAGAAGAACGTGGCAACAAGGGTGCGGCGCTGACGACATATCTGTCGCTGGCCGGTCGTTACTGTGTTTTGATGCCAAACACGGCGCGTGGCGGCGGGATTTCCCGCAAGATCACCAATGCTGTGGACCGCAAGAAACTAAAATCCATCGCAAATGAAATTGATGTTCCGCAAGGCGCTGGTCTGATTGTGCGCACGGCAGGGGCCAAACGTACCAAGACCGAGATCAAGCGCGATTATGAATATCTACAACGTCTGTGGGAGCAAATCCGCTCGCTGACGTTGGAATCAAACGCGCCTGCTAAAATTTATGAAGAGGGCAATCTGATCAAACGCTCGATCCGCGATCTCTATAATCGCGACATTGATGAGGTGTTGATCGAGGGGGCTGACGGCTATCGCGTGGCCAAGGACTTTATGAAAATGATCATGCCGTCCCACGCCAAAAACGTGAAGCATTACAACGACACCATGCCGTTGTTTGCCCGTTTTCAGGTCGAAGGCTATCTGGCTGGCATGTTCAACCCGACCGTTCAGCTGAAATCCGGCGGGTACATCGTGATTGGCATCACTGAGGCGCTGGTGGCGATTGATGTGAACTCTGGTCGCTCGACCAAAGAGGGGTCCATCGAGGACACCGCGCTGAAAACCAATCTGGAGGCCTCGGACGAGGTTGCCCGCCAATTGCGTCTGCGCGATCTGGCTGGTTTGATCGTGATCGACTACATCGACATGGACGAGCGTCGCAACAACAACGCGGTTGAAAAACGCCTAAAAGACCGGTTGAAAAATGATCGCGCCCGCATTCAGGTTGGTCGGATTTCCGGCTTTGGTCTGATGGAAATGTCGCGCCAACGTCTGCGCCCTGGTATGATTGAGGCCACAACGCAGCCTTGTTCGCATTGTCACGGCACTGGCTTGATCCGCTCGGATGAAAACCTGGCCCTGTCGATCCTGCGCCAGCTGGAAGAAGAAGGCACGCGCAAACGTTCGCGCGAGGTTCTGTTAAAGGCGCCTGTGGGCATTGCCAACTACCTGATGAACAACAAACGCGAGCATATCGCCCAGATTGAGGCCCGCTATGGTCTGTCTGTGCGCATCGAGGGGGATCCCTTCCTTGTGTCGCCTGATTTCTCGATCGAGAAGTTTAAAACGGCCAGCCGTGTGGTGAAACCTGTTGCGAATGTTGTGTCTGTGGACGCTTCGATTATGGATGGCATTGACGAAGCCGTGGCCGAGTCGGAGGCCGCCAGCGAGGCGGCATCAGACAATGTGCCAGCGGGCAATTCTGACACGCCAAGCCATGAAAATGGTGAAGATCAGCCGCCCAAGAAAAAGCGCCGTCGCCGTCGTCGTCGTCGTGGCCGTGGTGGGGATTCAAATGGTGAAACGCAGGCGCAGAATGGCGAAGCCGCTGCGAATGGTGAGGCCGCTGCAAATGGCGAGACCGTAGCGAATGGCGAGGCCGTTACGAACGGAGAAGCTGTTGCGAATGGGGAGGCGGCGAAACCCGCTGAGACATCCGAGGCTGTTAAGGCAGATGAAAAGCCTGCTGAAACGGCCGAGAAAACGGACGAAAAACCAAAACGCGCCCCGCGCAAACGGGCACCGCGCAAACCCAAAGCCGAAACGGTTGCCGCATCCGCGGATACGACAGACGCCAAGGCCACCGAGGTTGAGGCCAAAGCTGATGACAAGGTTGTGGAAAAAGCCGAAGAGCCAAAGAAAAAGGTTGTTCGCAAGCGCAAAGCGCCAGTCAAAAAGACTGAAGCCAAATCCGAGACCAAGGCGGATGTGAAGGCGGATACGGCGAAAACCACTGAAGCTGCTGCGGAAAAACCAGCGCCCAAGAAACGCGCGCCGCGTAAATCCACAGCCAAAACCGCAAAAGCGTCAGAGCCTAAGGCCGAGGTCGCAAAGCCCGAGCCCGTGGTGGCCAAACCGGTAGAAGCGCCTGTTGCCAAGCCGGTTAGCAAGCCGGTTAGCAAGCC
>DEIK01000133.1:0-17526 GCA_002352425.1 Rhodobacteraceae bacterium UBA2776 | reverse complement strand
GTCACCAAAACCTCGGTTGGCGGCGTCGGTATTTTGGCGGTGCTGTTGATGGCTCTGGCGATCCCCGGCAAGGCCTCGCCCGGGGTGTTGCTGCCCATGTTGATAGTCGCCGATATCATGGCCGTGATCTATTACCGCCGCGCCTGTCAGTGGAACATTTTATTGAAATTGTTGCCGCTCGCCCTGATCGGTGTTGGTTTTGGTTATGTTGTTTTGCGCGCGGCCCCTGACGCCAATTTTGAGCGTATTATTGGCTGGACGATCCTGTTCATGCTGGCGCTGGATTTCGGCATGTCCGAAGGGCTGCGCAAGCATATGTCTGGCCCGGTGATGACCGCGATTGCCGGTGTGTTGGCGGGCGCGGCCTCGATGGTGGCCAATGCTGCGGGGCCGATATTTGGGGTATATTTGCTGCAAATGGGGTTGAGCAAGGCCGCGTTCGTCGGCACCCGCAGTTGGTTCTTTTTGGTTCTGAATGTGCTTAAGGTTCCCGTCGCCGCGCAGCTTGGCCTGATCACGACGCCCTCGCTGACGCTGAACCTGACATTTTTACCGGTAATCGTGATTGGGGCAATTACTGGCTATAAGTTGTTGAAATACATCAATATTGAGGTATTCAAGTGGTTGATCCGCGTCTCGGCCCTCGCGGCGGCCTTGCGCTTGATTTTGTTTTAGCCTTTGCGCACCAGATAGGCGCGACCTTGCGCGATATCTGAATGCTCCAGCAAAACATGCCCCTGTTCATTGCAAAAATGCGGCACATCAATCACGGCTGCGGGGTCATCCGCCAACAGGCGCACCACAGCCCCCGTTTCATGCCCCATCAAGCGTTTGCGCAGCTTTAACACGGGCAAGGGGCAAAGCATTCCAAGGGCGTCAATGTCTTCGTCATAATCCATATCGCTTGGATAGGGCGGCCACTGCGCCAAGTCCACGCAAATGTGACATTACAGCAGGTGACGTGGCGCACAGCATGGCGTAGACAGGTCGAAACAACACTTGAGGCCCAAATGTTCGGAATAGAAATCATCGACGCAAGCCTGTTGCCCGCAATGTTTGTGGCTTTGATGGCGGGGCTTTTGTCGTTTCTGTCGCCCTGTGTGTTGCCCATTGTGCCACCTTATCTGGCCTATATGGGCGGTATGACCATGAACGAGATGACGGGCGAGGCCGGCAAACGCGGCGGCGCGATTGTGCCGGCGTTGTTCTTTGTTCTGGGGCTCTCAACCATCTTTTTGTTGCTCGGGTTCACGGCCTCGGTGTTTGGCGCGTTTTTTTTACAAAATCAGGACATCTTTGCCAAAGTATCCGGTGTTGTGATCATCGTTTTCGGCCTGCATTTCCTTGGCGTCTTTCGGATCGGTTTTTTGGACCGTGATGCGCGGCTGGATGCGGGCGATCGGGGGGGCTCGGCCTTTGGCGCCTATATTCTGGGTCTAGCGTTTGCCTTTGGCTGGACGCCGTGCATTGGCCCGCAATTGGGGGCGATCCTGTCGATGGCGGCTTCCGAGGCCTCGGTGACGCGCGGCACGGCCTTGTTGGCGGTTTACGCATTGGGGTTGGGTATTCCGTTCTTGCTGGCTGCGATTTTTATCCAGCGGGCCGTCGGGGTGATGAACCGCTTGAAGCGCCATATGGGGGTGATCGAGAAATCTATGGGGCTGCTGTTGATTGCCGTCGGGGTTGCCTTGATCACCGGCGCCTTCACCGCCTTTTCGTTCTGGCTGCTTGAGGTTTTCCCCGCCCTTGGCGCAATCGGCTAACTGGCCCTAGTTTTGTCAAATTGTTTTGCTAGACTGGCCGTGTAATGTAACGAGGCAGTTTATGCAGGTTGAAGATCACACAGTGTCAAAGCGGCGGGTATTTTACATTCCGGGCTATGATCCGATTCATCCGCGTCGGTATCGCGAACTGTACCGCAAAGAAGGTGCCGCACAGGCCGAGATTTCCAATTACAAAATCGAGCTTTCGCCAAAAGAGGGGTCAACGTCGGGCGGCGGGCGCTATGGCTGGCATGTGGACAGTGCGATTGACGGCACCCGCGCGCAGGCTGATTTCGAGGTTCTGGTCTGGTCCGACATCGTTAAGGATTCGATGGATTTGAATATTCCGCAGACCTATCTGGTGTTGGCGCGCACGGCTTGGACCTATATTGCATCGGGGGCGCTGCGCCGTTTGATGTGGCTGCGCAAAGGGCCGGTGATTGCGGCGCTTTACCCGATTGGCATGTTGTTGTTGCAATTGCTGGTGGCTGTTCTGGTGGCGTGGTTTGCGGGGGCTATGCTGGCCAAGTTGATCAAACTGGTGGTCGATTGGCCCACCGTTGCGCGATTGCTCAGTTGGACGCTGGCCTTTCCTCTGATTGTGTTGATCCTGCGCTGGTTTCGCAAAATTGATAACAAGCTGTTCGCCTATTATTTGATGCATGATTACGCCTATGAGGCTCGTTCCAAGGGCGAGAGCCCACCGGAACTTGAGGCGCGAATGGCCGAGTTTGGCGCCGAAATTGCTGCGGCTTTGGACAGCGATGTGGACGAAGTTCTGGTCGTGGGCCATTCGTCTGGTGCGCATATCGGGGTTTCGGTGCTGGCCGATTTACTGCGCGCAGGGGGGCTGGATGAAGACGGCCCGTCGCTTGGGTTTTTGACGCTGGGGCAGGTGGTCCCGATGGTGTCGTTCTTACCACGGGCCTATCGTTTGCGGGCGGATTTACAGTATCTGTCGTGCAGTGATGATCTGACTTGGGTTGATGTCACGGCCCCTGGGGATGGCTGTGCGTTTGCATTGTGTGATCCGGTGGCAGTGTCTGGTGTGGCTGTTGAAGGACAGCGTTGGCCGCTGGTGTTGTCCGCAGCGTTTACCCAGACGTTATCACCGCAACGATGGGCTGAATTGCGTTGGAAATTCTTTCGTCTGCATTTTCAATACATGTGTGCATTTGATCGCCCCGGCGACTATGATTATTTCAAAATCACGGCGGGTTCTGCAACCTTGCAAGCCCGTTTTCAGGACCGCCAACCGTCCAAATCACGGATCGACGTGTCAGCCTCACCCTATACATCGACAAGCCCATGACCCTACCACCAAAACCCAAGTCCCGCCCACGCAATGTGTCGTTGTTGCAGCACGCCAAACTGTTTCGCAAAGATGTTCTGTCAGCCCAACCAGAGCACCTTTATGGCGCGTGGATGGCTGAATTTCGCACACCGTTTTTTCGCTCCTACATGGTGAACCAGCCAGAGTTGGTGAAAACAGTGCTGGCAGAAAGCCTGACAACATTTCCAAAATCGACCCGGATAAGGGATGGTTTGGCGTCACTGCTGGGCAATTCATTGTTCTTGTCCAGCGGCGAAGACTGGGCGCATCAACGCCGCATTGTTGATCCGGCGTTTGAGGGGGGGCGATTGCGTGAAGTGTTTCCCAAAATGTGGGATTCAGCGGTGGCGGCGGTTGATCGTCTGGAGGGGCAGATCGAGGCGGGGCCAATTGAGGTTGAGAGCATCACCTCGCATGTGGCAGCGGATGTGATTTTTCGCACATTGTTTTCGCTGCCGATCACGGATGAGACGGCGGCAGGCGTGTTTGATGAGTTCAAGGACTATCAACGCTCGATGCCCTTTGCCAATATGTCGTCGCTGTTGCCACGGTTCAAATGGCTGCCGGGTTTTGCCTCCAAACGCAGCAAAGAGACGGCCAAGGTTATCCGCGGATTGATCCGAAAGCTGACGTCTGAGCGCCGCGTGGCGATTGACGCGGGCACGGCACCAGATGATTTGGCCACCAAGATCATGACCACGCCGGATCCCGAAACAGGTAAGTGTTTTGACACCGAAGAAATGGTTGATCAGGTGGCGATCTTCTTTTTGGCAGGACATGAAACCAGTGCTTCGGCATTGGCGTGGTCGCTCTATATGTTGGCGCTTTACCCTGAGTGGCAAGAAAAGGTTGCCACCGAGGCGCTGGAAATGATTGATCCCGAGACTGCCTATTTTTCGGCGGTCAGCAAACTGCGGATATCGCGCGACGTGTTTCGTGAGACCATGCGGCTTTATCCGCCCGTCCCGGCAACTGTGCGCGAGGCGGCATGCCCTGTGAAATTTCGTAACCGTGACATCAAAAAGGGCTCGCAGGTCATTTTGTCTGCCTGGCACTTGCACCGGCACACAAAAATCTGGGATCGGCCAGATGAATTTGACCCAACCCGGTTTCACACTAAGGATGGCAAACAGTGTATGCGCGATGCTTATATCCCGTTTTCAGCAGGCCCACGGGTTTGTCCAGGGTCTGGATTTGCCATGCTTGAGGGGCCGCTGATCCTATCCATGTTGGTGCGGGCCTATCGGTTTGAATTGGTGAAAGAGCGTCCAGCGGTGCCAATTGCGCATCTGACACTGCGATCCAAGGATGGGATTTGGTTGAAAGTGATAAAGCGGGCTTAAGGCAGGACCAAGATTTTTCGAAAAATCCTTTCAAAGGATTTTGCTGTCTCACGGCACCGTAAGCGTGGCAATCTGCCCGTCAGGCCCTGTAATGGCGCAGGACAAACAACCGTATGGCCGAAGCCAAGCCGCTTTCCAATCCGCGTGCCGCATCAATCTCGGCGGCCAATACGTTGATGGGTTGGCCTTTGGTTGCTGCAATTTCCCGAAATGCATCCCAAAATTCGTCTTCAAGCGACACGCTGGTGCGATGACCCTTTAGGGTCAGAGAATGCTTTTTGGGGCGTGCTGTCATTCCTTATCCAGCGCGTGCTGGTCCAGCATTTTGCAAGCCTTGGCCTCCAGCGCGGCCTCGGCCACGCGTTCGGCTTTGGTGCGGCCAAACTTCACTGCATTTTCATTCGCTTGTGCGCGTTTGGTGTCACGCGCCCGCTCTTTGCGGGCGCGGTTCAGGTTTGCGACATCCGCCATCAGTCTTTGGGGCCGATCATCTGCTCTGGGCGCACAACACGCTCAAATGTCTCGTCATCCACAAATCCCAGCGCGATGGCTTCTTGTTTCAGGGTGGTACGGTTCTTATGGGCCGTTTTGGCAACCTTTGTGGCGTTGTCATAGCCGATTTCTGGTGCCAATGCTGTCACCAGCATCAGGCTTTCGCGCATCAACTGGTCAATGCGCCCTTTGTCCGCTTGAATGCCGACAACACAGTTTTTGGTGAATGTCGCCGAGGCATCGCCAAGCAACTGCATGGATTGCAGCACGTTATACGCCATCATCGGTTTATACACATTCAGTTCGAAATGCCCTTGAGAGCCGGCAAAACCGACGGCCGCGTCATTGCCCATCACATGGATGCAGACCTGCGTGATTGCTTCGACTTGGGTCGGGTTCACTTTGCCTGGCATGATGGACGATCCCGGCTCGTTTTCGGGCAACATCAATTCGCCCAGACCACAGCGTGGCCCAGAGCCCAGCATGCGGATGTCGCTGGCGATTTTATAAAGCGAAGAGGCGACGGTTTTTAAAGCACCGGACATTTCAACCATAGCGTCATGTGCGCCGAGCGCTTCGAACTTGTTGGGGGCGGTGACAAAGGGCAGATCGGAAATCACTGCCATATTGGCGGCAACCATTTCGGCCCAGCCATGTGTCGTGTTCAATCCGGTGCCAACCGCTGTGCCACCTTGTGCCAACTCATAAATCCGCCCCAAGGCGCCCTCGACGCGTTTGATGCCCATCGCGACCTGATGCACGTAGCCCGAGAACTCCTGCGCCAATGTCAATGGCGTCGCATCCATCGTGTGGGTGCGGCCGATTTTGATGATGCCGTCAAATTCTTCGACTTTGGCCTGAAGGGCAGCGTGCAAGGTACGCAAGCCGGGCAGCAGCACGTCACGGGCCGTGGTGGCAGTGGCGATGTGCATGGCTGTCGGGAAAGTGTCGTTGCTGGATTGACCCATGTTACAATGATCATTCGGATGCACCGGGTCTTTGGAACCAATTTCGCCGCCAAGGATTTCAATGGCGCGATTGGCGATCACTTCGTTGGCGTTCATGTTGGATTGGGTGCCGGACCCCGTCTGCCACACCACCAGCGGAAAATTATCATCCAGCTTGCCGTCAATCACGTCATCTGCCGCTGTCACAATGGCATCGCCAAGAGTGGCGTCCAGTTTGCCCAAAGTCATATTGGCCTGCGCACAGGCCTTTTTGATCACCCCAAGCGCGCGCACGATCGCGACGGGCTGTTTTTCCCAACCGATTGGAAAGTTCATCAACGACCGCTGGGTTTGAGCCCCCCAATATTTGTCGGCAGGCACGTCCAATGGACCAAAGCTGTCGGTTTCACTACGTGTTTTCTGGTTGGTATCGGTTGATGCAGACATCGAGGCAGCTCCTAAAAATGATGTGCCCCTGCCATAGCGCATAGGACCGGCATATCAAAGCAGGTTTACGCTAACACCTTGCGCGAATTTGGCTATTATTTGCGGAAACTGTCCAGGCTGACGATCTCGGCATCCTTGGCGGGTTCTTCCTCGACGGTGGCCTCGACCATAGGGGCCTCGGGGGCGTCGCCGTTGTCCGCTATATCCAGGGCCACCACGTCGGCATCTATTTCCGCGTCATCGTCGTCGTCATTGCTGTCAAACCGCAGGCCAAATTCGACCGAGGGGTCCACAAAGGTGACGATCGCATCATATGGAATATAAAGCGGTTCAGGGTTGTCGCCAAAATTCAGCGTGATGGCAAAGCCCACATCGGTCACGTCCAGATTGTCAAACCAGTGCTGGATCACGATGGTCATATCGCCGGGATAACGATCCGACAGCCAATCAGCGATTTCTACATCAGGGTGCATAGTGTCAAAGGTGATAAAAAAATGGTGCTGCCCTGGCAGGCCGTCTTTGGCGATGCCGTCCAGAACGTCTTTGATCAACGTGCGCATAGCGCGGTGCATCAGGTTTCCATAATCAATGGTGTCAGACATGCCTGCGGCCCTTTTGGTAAATCATAGGTTAAGCATAGTCGATTCTGGGGTGAAGGGAAGGGGGCGCGGGGTCAAATTTGTGACAATGCCAAGCCGCCCAGTGCAACCAACCCCAAGACTTTGAGCAAATCCATGTGTAGGCGCAGGATCATCACACCTGAAAGCACAGCCAATGCCAGCACCCGCCAATCCAATGTGGCTAGGTCTGGGGTGAACAGGGTGAAGGGGCCGTTCTTGATGGCGGTGACGCGGCCAAAAAACACATGCAAGGCAAACCACAGCGACAGGTTGAGGATCACGCCGACCACGGCGGCGGTGATGGCGGATAAAGCCCCACGCAGGCGCGGGCGGGTGGCGATCCATTCAATGTAGGGTGCGCCGGTGAATATCCACAGATAGCACGGCACAAAGGTGACCCAGAGCGCCAGCAAGGCTGCAGCGATGCCCATCATCAAGCCCGCCTCGCCAAAGCCTGCGATGAAGGCGACGAATTCGGTCACCAAGATCAGCGGCCCCGGTGTGGTCTCGGCCAAGCCCAGACCGTCCATCATTTGCGGGGTGGTCAGCCAGCCGTGGTCTGATACGGCGGCTTGGGTCATATAGGCCAGTACGGCGTAGGCTCCGCCAAAGGTCACGACGGCCAACTTGGCGAAAAACACGCCGATTTGGGTCAGGAATGTTGCGCCACTGGCCCAGAGCACGGCCACGGGGGCCCACCAGATCACCAACCAGATTGCGATGGTGCGAAAGGGATTTGCGCCCTTGGGGTGGGGCGGAGGATCATCCGTGCTGCGCTGCGTTAGGTATCCGTAAAGCGCTGCCATCAGGATGATCAGCGGAAACGGCAGGGTCAGGAAAAAGATGCCGACAAACGAAAGGGCGGCAATGATCCAATGCGCCCAGCCGTTCAGCGCCTTTTTGGCGACCCGCAACAGGGCCTCGATGACAATCACCACGACGGCGGCCTTGATGCCAAGGAACATGGCCTCGACCCACGGGATTTTACCATAGAGCGCATAGCCGATCGAGAGCGCCAGCACCACCAGCGCACCGGGGACCACGAACAGTAATCCCGCGATCAACCCGCCTTTGACGCCGTGCAAACGCCAGCCAGCATAAGTGGCGATCTGGGTGGCCTCGGGGCCGGGCAGCAACATGCAGAAGGATAGGGCGTTCAGGAATTGTTGTTCGGTTAGCCATGGCCGTTCCTCGACCAATTCGCGGTGCATGACGGCGATCTGGGCGGCGGGGCCACCGAAAGACAGCAGGCCAATGCGGGTGAAAACGCGGGTGGCCTCAGCCAGACTGGGTTGCACAAAATCGGCTTGGCTCATTTTGCTGCACCTTGTGCCGTGGGCCAATCATGCCTCTCGTTTTGGCCGTCACGGGCCCAGCGATACAGCGCGTCATAAAGCAGTATGCCAACCTCGAGTTGCTGCAGGTCATCCTTGTAACATTTTGATAGTCCAACGGAAATGGCAAGCAAGCCAGCGGCTTCGGGGGACAGGTCATGGCGGTTGGTGTCGGCGGCGCGCACGACCTTGGCCAGATGCATCAAAGGGTCGGTTTGCAGTTTGAACTCTTTCAACATGGTGTCAAAACTGCAGGTCTCACCACGGTGGCTCCAGAACACGCCTTCAATGTCAAAGGGGGTTGCGTCGAATTTTTCGGCCACATCGGCCACCTCGCTTGGGGCAACGAACAAGAACCGCGCGTTTGGGTCCACAAAGCGACGGATCAACCACGGGCAAGCGATGCGGTCGATCTTTGGCCGGTGTTTGGTGACCCAAAGGCTGCTGCCGTTCACAGGGGCGGGCAGGATGTTTGCGGGTATCAACGGCAGACCCGCATCGCGCCAGCCATAGACGCCGCCTTGCAGGTATTCTGCCGCGATCCCTTCAATGCGCAGATAGGCCGCGACGCCTTGGGACAGTTTCTTACCTTTTTGGCAGACCACCACCACGGGCGCCCCATCCAAACGGTCTAAAAGTGCGGGCAAATCGCGGTGTGAGGCACGGATAGACGTCGGGATCAGGCGCGGGTCGGCGGCAAAATCATCGTCAATGCACACATCCACAATGGTGGGGGCGGTTGGGGTGCCAATCAGGCGCATCAATTGTGTCGTGGTGATTTCGTTGGGAGAGGGCATCTGCATCCTTTCTGAAGGTCAGGGGATGCGAACCTTTGGCCAAAGCCTCACGGGGCGTTCGCGCATCGGCCCCATCCAATAAAGGTGCCAAATGGGGTTTGGGATGTCAATGGGGGCAAATGGTGCCTGCAAATTTTGGGAGAATTTATGGGGGCGTGTCGCCCTGTTTCTGACGCAACGTTTTTGTTGACGTGGATTCCATCGGTGCGGACAGTCGGGAACATGAGCGGAGGGCAGGGATGGTTATGCAAAAATTCAAAACGCGCAACATTGATTTCGTGACACGGACACAAAATAGTTTCGCGAGGCAAAATTTCATGGATCGCCTTGAGGCAAGTCTGCACAATGTTGGGGCAGGATCAGTTGAAATACGGCTGCCGTATGATGAGGGGCTAACCCAGCAGCATGGCTATTTTCATGGCGGGGTGATTGGCTCGATTGCCGATAGCGCTGGGGGCTATGCCGCTTTTACCCTGATGGCAAAGACGGATTCGGTGCTGACGGTAGAATACAAACTGAACATCATGGCCCCTGCCAAAGGCGAGATGCTAATCGCCTGTGGTCAGGTGTTGCGCCCCGGGCGGCGCGTGACGGTATGTCGGGCAGATGTCTATAGTGTTGATGATGGGAACAAGACACTATGCGCCACGATGTTGGGTACTTTTATGGTGCTGCCGGACACATCTGATGAAAAGGCTTAACGGATGATAGGTTGACCAATATTGGGGCCTTACACCCGCAGTATATGCAATCATATGGGGCATATGAATGATGTGGTAAATCGGCAAGTTCGATGAGGCAACATTGGCGGTTTTTACCAATTCAGGCCTGGCACCTGCTACATTCTGCAGGGCTGGCAGAGACATGGCCGCACGATGATCTGGTGGTGTATATGGCCACGAAAGCGCGCAAAATGGGCATCACTATCTGCATAAGCACTTAAAAACGCTCAAAGTGATTGGAGTTGGTCTCGGGAATGGGCGAGCTGCACTGGGGACTTATTCATCCACCGCCTGATACACAGCGGTCATGAAATCCTCGCCAATCGGGATTTTGCTGCCCAGGTATTGGGTCATCACGACCCCAATGATATCTTCAATCGGATCAATCCAGAAGAACGTGCTGCCCGCCCCGGCCCAGCCGCATTCGCCCATGTTGGAAGGCACCATCGCGCCGCCCATATCAGTCATGACGCGGCCCGCAAGCCCCCAGCCATAGCCGTTCATCACGAAGGGACCAATACTGATTGGTTTTTGCGCCTTGGGAATGCGGTCCTGCCACATCATTTGGACTGTGTTGCGGGCCAATAGGTTGTTGTTGTCGGGGCCTAACCCGCTGGCCAGAAAGCGGGTGATTTTGCAGTAATCCGACAGGGTAGAAAACAGTCCCATGCCGCCGCGCGCGAAATGTGGGTCATCGCAAGGGTGCTCAAATTCGATATCGGCGGGGATCAGGGTTTGGGGTTCGGCATCAAATTCCATTAATTCGTTCAGATTGGATTTGCCAAATATGGGCATCAGCCGGTGGCGTTGATCTTTGGGCACTGTAAATCCGGTGTCGGTTAGGCCCAGCGGGGTTGTGATGTATTCTGTGATGATTTCGGGCAGTGGTTTTTGCAAAATCACCTCGAGCACGCGGCCCAAAACGTCGGTCGCAACGCTGTAGCGCCATTGCGCGCCGGGTTGAAACGCCAATGGCAGCGTTGCGATGGTCTTGCAGAAATCCTCAAGCGATTGGTTTGCATCGCGCAGGCCTGTTTCGCGGTACAGCGCCCCAACAGGGCAATCCGGCACAAACCCGTAGGAAAACCCGGCGCGGTGGGTGAATAGATGCTCAAGGGTTATCATGCCGGCGGGGGTCAAGCTGCCGTCGGCTTGCAAAACCTGCATTTGTGCGAATTCCGGCAGATAGATCATCAAAGGATCAAACAGGCGCAATTTTCCCTGTTCCAGCAGCATCAGCGCCACGGCCGAGACCACGGGTTTGGTCATGGAATAAATCCGGTAGATCGGCGTATCCGGCATCGCAACGCTGTTCAGCCCGTCGGCCATGCCGTGTGAGCCGCTGGCCCAAACGCGTCCGTTTTTCTGAATGCTCCACTCGATCCCGCTCAGCGCCCCGCTGGCGACGTGACGCTCGGCCACGGCCTTAATACGTGAAAATCTGTCGGTCATATTTCTGCCTTTTAACTGGAAGGTTCGGCGGTTTTGATGCGACGTGACCACAATTTTGTGCCCTGAGCATCAGTATAATCGCGGTCAATCATGTATCCAGAACTGTCGACGCTAAAAACACCTTTTTCAACCAAGGTGTTGGCGCTGACTTTGGAGTGGTAGAGGGCATAACTGATTTTATCATTCGCCTGTGAAGAAACGCGGATCATCTTGCGTTTCCTGCCGTCGCTATGGCGCTCGGTATACCGGCATTTGCCAAGGGTCAGTTCGCAATCATGCGGCTTATAGCGGGTCCATTCGCCTGATGATTGGGTGATTTCGACCAATTGGCCGTCTTTACGGGCCCAAAACAGCGCAAATGTTGGCTGACCTTTTGAATTGTCGCGCGTGAAGGCGAGTTTGAACAGCTTGCCATCGTGTGCCAATAGCTCGACCGTTGTATTGCCATTGTGGGTGCGCCATTGGGTGACGCTGCCGATGGGCTTTGCGGACAGATCAAAGGCGGCGCTGATGTTGGGCAGCAGCAACAGGGGCAGCGTCAAAAATATGCGATGTAATTTCATGTTTCAACGCTAGGCAATCGAGGCGGGCAAGGCAATTCAAAATAGGAGGGAAAGTGCAGGCTTCTGTTGCCAGGTGCCTGCGAACCCCGCCTTAGGCTGCAAAGCGTAAGGACTTAAGTTTTCAATAGATCTTACGCTTACGCAGCAAGAGCCATTGGAGCTTTGTTGTCATTTGCAACTAGCTTTTATGTACCGATAACGGTGGTAACTCACCGAGACAAAGCTTGCATCTTTAGACGTTCGTCGATCCTATTTCGACCCCAGAACCGCCAAATGAGCGGTGGTTTGGTGGAGTCGCCGGGTACCGCCCCCGGGTCCGATCCGTTTATTACATGGGCATTTATGTCCATAGTCCCCGAAGAGACATCTCATAAATATGCAAAGTGGGTCCGGTTTACAAGAGCTGACTGGCGGCTAATTCAATGCGCCGTCGATGCGGTAATGCCCGGTGATGTCGTATTCAAACAGCATGTCGTTGACGCGGGTGCCCCAACCGATGTTGTGTACGATCAGCGGGCGGGTGGCGTTTGCGTTCATCTGATCGGTGACGATGCCGATATGGGGCAGGTTGCCTGGCAACATCCAGCTGACGATGTCGCCGGGGCGGTAATCGGCGGCATTGTCCGTGACGGGCAGGGAGGCCCCGCGGCGTTTGAAAAAAGTTTGCAGGTTTGGTACGCGGCGATGATCAATGTTGCGATCCGTGCGGGTCAAACCCCAGTTTTTCGGGTAGGCGCTGAAATGGGCCTTCATGTCTGCGTTGACCTCGGCCTGAAGGTCCAGCCCGTGGGCGTCACGCAAGGCCCGGATCACCACGTCGGTACAGACGCCACGGGCACGGGGCACATCGCCATTTGGAAAGGACAGGCTTTGATATCTGCCATCATAAATCAGGGTGACGCCAACCTGTTCACGGGCGCTGTTGATCAAGGCGCTGGACCATGTGCTGGTGGGGCGGGTTTGAGGGCTGGTTTGCTGCCCCGTGGCGGATTGCGAAAACGGCAGGGTGGTCAAGACAAGCAGGACCAATAGGGGTTTTGTGAATGTCATCATGGTGTTGATATAGAACGCGGGATCTGGGAAAGGAAATATACCCAGCGGAAACCTGCTGATCTAGGAGCGGTGAAATCTTTCAAAGATTTCAGTTTGTTTTCTTAGAAAGAAAACAAGGCCTCACTCAAAGTAACGGATCGGTTCCTGATTGCAGAAAATGATAACTTGTCCGGCGTTTTCTATAGCCCTGAAGCCGCGTCTCTGCAGTTCTTTTTGAAACAGATCTTTACCGGCGTAGCGTTCGATGTCTCGCAGTTTGCGACGGATGACTTCACCGCGTTGAACGGATTTCGAGGCAAATACTTCACGCAACCAAATATCTGGCGATAGGGGAGAGGATTGATATGTCATCCCGACATTTAGAGTGCTTATGGTTAATCGGCAGTTAATCGCGCCTGCGTGCGGCCACATCATGGGCCAGGGCAACAGTATATTTTTCCAAGGCTTTCAAGGCGGCCTCGGCCTGATCGGCTGCGCCAGCTTCAATTGCATCGGCGATTTCGGTGTGCAGCGCTACGATCTGTTCGCGAGACCGTGCCGAAAATGTGATCATGTTCATTAGGGGCTCGATCGCCTCGACGGCGCCGGCCAATTGATAGGACAACACGGGATTGCCGGCTCCATCCACCAAGGCGCGGTGAAAAGCGACATCGCTGGCGCAAAACGCCTCGTCAGACAGGCCAGACTGGGATTGGCGGTGAATTTCGGCCCGCATAGTGGCCAAATGTTCGCCTGTGCGCCGCTTGGCTGACAGCGGCGCACAGGCGCGCTCCAAGGTGAATCGCGCCTCGCAAGCCGTTTCAAAATCGACCTCGTTCATCGAGAGCAGAAGTGTTGAGGTGGTGATTTGCTGGCCATAGGCGTCTTCAAATCGCAACCGATTCACGAATGCGCCACCTGTGGCCCCACGCATGGTGCGGATTAGGTTTTGCGCTGCCAGACGTTTGAGGGCCTCGCGCACCGTGGGGCGGGATACGTTGAACTTGTCACTTAGCTCGGCCTCGGAAGGCAGGCGTTCGTCCACGATCAAAGTGCCGTTGATGATTGCGTTGCGGATCGCGTCAGCTATCTGCACCGACAGCTCGCGTTTGGTTTCCAGTTCGGTTTTCATAAAAATCATTTGTCAGACAATTGAAGCTGTGGCAAGACTTGCAAGAAATGTAAGACAATTGACTTGGTCATGAGTCGTTTTAGGGAGGGGCGCACAAATGGGCACGAAAATCGTTGAATTGTGTGCCACAGCGCAGCAACAATACGGCGATGTTGTCAAACCAGCGACCGACGGGTGGGACGTCTTTGGCGAGGTTCTGAAATGATAACGCCTGAATACGCGCGCGTGATGGCGCGCTATAATACATGGCAAAATAACAGCCTGTACCGTGAAGCAAGCCAGATCGGCGAAGACGCGCGTCGTCTTGAGCGGGGGGCGTTCTTTGGCTCGATCCATGACACGCTGGTTCATATCTTATGGGGTGATCATATCTGGATGCACCGGTTTGACGGTTGGGACATGCCCAAACAGGGCATCAGCGACAGTGCCCAATTTGCGCCAGCCTGGGACGGGTTGCAGCAGTTCAGAAAGCAAACAGATGAACGTATCACGGACTGGGCCGATGGGGTGGGTCAGGATGATCTATCCGGCGATCTGACATGGTTTTCAGGGGCGATAAACCGCGAGATTATGCGGCCGCGCGCCATGTGTATCACTCATTTGTTCAACCACCAGACTCACCACCGCGGGCAGGTCCACGCGATGTTAACGGCAGCGGGTGCAAAGCCTGACGATACCGATTTGCCATTTATTGACACCCCCTAAATCCGATCAAGGAGAGAGAAATGTTTAATGCGTTGATACTAGACAAAAACGAGGCTGGAGAAACCAGCATTGGGGTGCAGCAAGTCGACGAAAGCCAGCTGCCCGATGGCGACGTTATCGTGGCGGTGGACTACTCGAATGTGAACTTCAAGGATGGCCTGTTCATCTCGCCAACCGGTGGGCGCGCCACGGTTTACCCGTTGGTGCCAGGCATTGATTTCGCAGGCACCGTCGAGAGCAGCACGGATGATCGTTACAAGGTCGGCGACAAGGTTTTGTTGACCGGCTGGCGGGTTGGCGAAACCCATTGGGGTGGCTATGCGCAAAAGGCTCGCGTTAAGGCCGATTGGCTGGTGCCAATGCCTGCTGGGCTGGATTCACGCCTTGCAATGGCGGTTGGTACGGCGGGGTTCACGGCGATACTGGCGGTGATGGCGCTTGAGGACCACGGTTTGAAACCTGCGGACGGTCCTGTGTTGGTAACAGGGGCAGCGGGCGGCGTTGGCTCGGTCGCCACAGCGATATTGGCCAACCTTGGTTATGAGGTTGCTGCGGTGACGGGACGTCCCGAGGCGGCGGAGTACCTGAAGTCATTGGGTGCATCCATCATCGTGCCACGCGAGGAGATCAACGAGGTCGTGAAGCGCCCCCTGGAAGATCAAAAATGGGCCGGTTGTGTCGAGGCCGTGGGCGGCGAAATGCTGGCGCGGGTTTTGGGTCAGATGAACTATGGCGCGTCCGTTGCCACCATCGGCCTTGCGGGTGGCGCGAAACTGCCCGCCAATGTGATGCCCTTCATCCTGCGCGGCGTGAACCTGCTGGGCATCGAAAGCGTGATGCAACCCTATGATAATCGTTTGCGGGCCTGGGAGCGGATCGGCCGTGATCTGCCGATGGACAAGCTGGAAGCGATGATTCAGACGGCCGTTTTGGCCGACCTGCCGCAGCTAGGCGCTGACATTTTGGCGGGCAAGGTCAAGGGGCGCATGGTGGTTGATGTGAACGCCTAAGGTGGTGATGCGAATTGGTTCCCCTGAATGCGGTGAGTTTGGGGGAGCCAGAACCGGTAACGCTCTGATGAAGTGCTAATTTACTTCTCGCAGCATTGCAGGCGAAGTCGCCGTTTTTATAGATAAAACAGAGGGTGCCGCCTGACCGCGGGTGGGCGTGCTGTCATTGTTGAAGGACACTTTATCTCGCATCCAACATCTGACAATGAATTCTATCACGACCTCGCAAAAGCGCCCGCCCATGGGGCGGTCGGGCGCTGCCCGGCGGCGCGAGCGCCTTGATTCCGGACTAAGGACTTAACGCTGCCGTTTGTATTTGTTGCAGGTTGGTCGGCCTTGTTTGCAAAACCCTCTTGAAGCCTTTAACAATCCTCGACAAGGTGGCCTCAAACAAACTCACAAACCAAAATTTCCGGAGGCACCATGCAGCTAGACCTTGATTTCGTGCGCGCTCAATTTCCCGCGTTTGAGGAACCAACCCTAAAGGGCCAAGCGTTTTTTGAGAATGCGGGTGGCAGTTATACCTGCAAGCCGGTGATTGATCGCCTGTTTCGCTATTATCACAGCCGCAAGGTCCAGCCCTACGCGCCCTACGCGGCCAGCCAACTGGCGGGGGCCGAGATGGACGAGGCCCGTGAACGGCTCGCTGCGCTGATGGGGGTGGACACGGATGAGCTGTCGTTCGGTCCGTCGACCACGCAAAACACCTATGTTTTGGCCCAAACCTTCCGCCAATACATGCAGGCGGGAGACGCGATTATCGTCACCAATCAGGACCACGAGGCCAACACGGGGCCGTGGCGACGTTTGGCGGAAGAGGGTTTTGAGGTGCGCGAATGGCAGATTGATCCTGACACGGGGCATCTGAACATCGCTGACCTTGAAAACCTGCTGGACGACAAGGTCAAGCTGGTCTGCTTTCCGCATTGTTCCAACGTGGTGGGTGAAATCAATGACGTGGCCAGTATTTGCAAAACCGTCCGTGCGCATGGTGCATACAGCTGTGTCGATGGCGTTAGCTATGCGCCGCATGGCTTTGTTAATGTTGATGAAATTGGCGCGGATATCTATCTGTTTTCCGCCTATAAAACCTATGGACCGCATCAGGGGATCATGGTGATCCGTCGTGGTGTCGGGATGGAGTTGCCCAACCAAGGGCATTATTTCAACGCTGATAGACTCTATAAGCGGTTCACCCCTGCGGGGCCGGATCACGCCCAAATCGCGGCCTGTGCAGGCATGGCAGATTATCTGGACCAACTCTATGCACATCACTTCAAAGCGGACGCAACGCCGTCACAACGGGCCGCCGCCGTGCATGGCCTGATGCGCGATACCGAGACCGCCCGCATGCAGCCTTTGCTGGACTATCTGGGTCAGAAAAACTCGGCCCGATTGCTGGGTCCAAGTCAGGCCGCCGCCCGTGCGCCGACCATCGCGGTGGAGTTGAAGGGCAATGCAGAAGCCGCCGCCGCCAAGTTGGCACCACATGGTATTATGGCGGGGGGCGGTGATTTTTATGCGGTTCGCGCCCTAAAAGCACAGGGCATAGACCCCGATAAGGGCGTTTTGCGATTGAGCTTTGTGCATTACACTTCGGAAGCAGAAATCAACAAGCTGATCGCAGCGCTTGACGCAACGCTATAGGAGGGTGACAATCCCCCAAGCGAGTTACGGAGATTGAATAAATGCCATCAGCAGGACGATTTGTCGGCGCGGTTTGTTTCATGTTCATCACATGGTACGCTTCAGAGGTGTTCAAGACAGGGATGCCCGAGGGCACCAATTTCGGTAACTTTTCAGCCTATAATGCGGCCATTGGCGCGGTCTTGGG
>DEIK01000107.1:18425-21457 GCA_002352425.1 Rhodobacteraceae bacterium UBA2776 | reverse complement strand
GGCGGAAACTGGAAACGGCGCTGCCGCAACGGTTTGGAGCGCTAAGGTCGCCGAAGGTCTGACCTTTGAAGAGGTGGATGAATCCATCAAACAAGTCGCCATTGATCGCAACATCCGTGGCGTCGGAGAGCTGCCGCTGGGTGATCAAGTGGCTGCGATGAATGGTAAGCCATGGCGCAAATTGAACATCTATTTGTATTGTAACCCGCTGACCGCTGCCAAAATGATCGAACATGACATCGCCTATGCCGCCTATTTGCCTTGCCGGGTCTCGCTGGTCGAAGACGAGACCGGTCAGCTATGGATTTACACGCTGGATATGGACATGATGATCTACGGTGGGAAAACCTTGCCGCCTGGATTGTTGAAAGAAGCACTAGAAGTCAAAGACATCATGCAAGACATTCTGGCCCGTGCGGCCGAAGGCGATTTTTAGACCCGGTTTGCCCTGATCACCACCCTGCACTATCCTGTTTGTACGCAACGCAAACAGGAGAACACTCATGGAAATTTTGAACGTTTTAGCGGCGGCGGTGGCTTCATACGCCTTTGGCTCGGTCTGGTATATGGTTCTGGCCAAGCCTTGGATGGCAGCGGCTGGTGTGGCCGAGTCCGATATAAAAGATGAAAACGGGAAAATGGTCGGCGGCCCTGCACCGTTTATCATCGCCTTTGTCTGCGCGATCATCATCGCAGGCATGATGCGCCACATATTTATGCTGGCTGGGATTGTGGATGTCGGCAAAGGGATGGTTGCTGGGTTTGGCATCGGCGTGTTCATTGTAACCCCTTGGATTGCAACAAATTACGCGTTTTCCATGCGACCACGCGCCCTGACCATTATTGATGGCGGATATGCAGTTATTGGCTCCACCTTGATGGGCATTGTTCTAACGCTGTTTTGAAAAAATAGGAGGGTCCCGACCCCCCGGAACCCTCCTTCACCCCACGTGCTCCCTTAGTGGCACCACACGTGAATATAAATAGGTTCCGGCCATCCTGGCCCGATGAAATGACACTAGCCCAGCGGATGATTCCAATCAAACGCGGAGTGCTGACAAAAAAGCTCAAATTTTGAACAAATTGCACCTGCAACGAAAAACGCCCGCCAAAATGACGGGCGCTTTGATCACAACCAGTCAGCCGATTAGCCGTAGACGGATTCTTTGCCGAAGTGTTTGGTCAGCATATAGTAAACCACAGCGCGATATTTGTTACGCTCGGATTGGCCATATGTCGTCAGAACGGAATTGATGGCATCGTCCAATTGCGGGCCATCGGACAGACCCAGCTTTTTGATCAGGAAATTGTTTTTCACTGTTGCGATCTCATCGGGCTGGGTCGCAGCAACAGTCGACGCATCGGCGTTATAGATGGCAGGGCCACAACCGATCGTAACTTTTGTCAGCAAGTCCATGTCAGCTGACATGCCACATTTGTTTTTTAGATCGTCGGCATACTGCGCGATCAGGTCATCTCTTTTACCCATAGTTATACTCCCACCAAAATTACCGAAGCATCGCTTCGCTTAAGTGACCCAACATGGGCCATTGTTCATAAACTATAGCTAATTGTGCCAAATACAAAGGTATTTTGTTTGACGTCGCGTTTCTTTGCCGCCCGAAACAAAACCGCCGTCCTGTATAAATCAGGACGGCGGCTCAGGTCTCGTTTTCATGCAATGATTACAAGAAATTAGTAGCGATAATGTTCCGGTTTGTAAGGACCATCAACTGACACGCCGATATAGTCTGCTTGGGTTTTATCCAGTTTGGACAGTTTCACACCAATCCGGTCCAGATGCAGGCGTGCAACTTTTTCGTCCAGATGTTTGGGCAGAATATAGACGTCATTCTTATACTCGTCGCCTTTGGTCCAGAGTTCGATCTGTGCCAATGTCTGGTTGGTAAAGGACGCCGACATCACGAAACTTGGATGGCCTGTCGCGTTACCAAGGTTCAACAAACGACCCTCGGACAACAGGATCAAACGGGCGCCAGATGGCATTTCGATCATGTCCACTTGGTCCTTGATGTTGGTCCATTTGTGGTTTTTCAGGCTTGCGACCTGAATTTCGTTGTCAAAATGGCCGATGTTGCCAACAATCGCCATGTCCTTCATTTCGCGCATATGCTCGATGCGGATCACATCTTTGTTGCCGGTTGTGGTGATAAAGATATCGGCACTGTCGACAACGTCTTCCAACACAACAACTTCGAAACCGTCCATCGCGGCTTGCAGCGCACAGATCGGATCAACTTCAGTTACTTTCACGCGCGCACCAGCACCAGACAAGGACGCAGCCGAGCCTTTGCCAACATCGCCATAGCCACAAACAACGGCAACCTTACCGGCCATCATTGTGTCGGTGGCGCGACGAATGCCGTCGACCAGCGATTCTTTACAGCCATATTTATTGTCAAACTTGGACTTGGTGACCGAGTCGTTCACGTTAATGGCCGGGAACGGCAGCTGGCCTTGCTTGACCAGCTCATACAGACGGTGAACGCCGGTTGTTGTTTCCTCGGAAACACCTTGGATGGCATCGCGTTGTGCAGCAAACCAGCCCGGGCTGGATGCCAGACGCTTTTTGATCTGCGCGTAAATAGCGGTCTCTTCTTCGGATTGCGGGTTTTCCAGCAATTCCATCTCGCCGGCTTCGGCGCGGGCACCCAACAGGATGTATAGTGTGGCATCGCCACCATCATCCAGAATCAGGTTACATGTCCCTTCATTGAACAAGAAAATTTTGTCTTGGTAATCCCAATGCTCTTCCAGGGACTGGCCCTTGATGGCGAATACAGGAATGCCCGCATCAGCAATCACGGCGGCCGCATGGTCTTGGGTTGAGAAGATGTTGCAAGATGCCCAACGCACCTCCGCGCCCAGCGCAACCAATGTTTCAATCAAACACGCGGTTTGAATGGTCATGTGCAAAGAACCGGCAATCCGCGCGCCCTTCAATGGTTGGCTGTCGCCATATTCAGCACGCAGCGCCATCAGGCCTGGCATTTCGGTTTCAGCAATATCCA
>DEIK01000107.1:0-18416 GCA_002352425.1 Rhodobacteraceae bacterium UBA2776 | reverse complement strand
GCAACTTATGAAGCCATTAACTGGCGAATCCCGCTTGGGTTAAGAATATTGCCCTTTGACAAAAAAATTGCGAATGACGGCGCTTCTCAAATGCGTCAGTATCGGCAAGCAGCCCGAGTATAACTCTAACTAAGGAACCGTCCACATGGCCTCTCAACCTCGCGCTTGGCAACGTATGCTTTCTGGTCGCAGGCTTGATCTACTGGATCCCACCCCGATGGATATCGAGATCGAAGACATCGCGCATGGGTTGGCTTTTGTGGCGCGTTGGAATGGGCAAACCATCGGTGACTATGCTTACTCTGTGGCGGAACATTCACTTTTGGTTGAGCAGATTTATGCTCTAATCCAGCCCAAAGCACCCATAAGGTGGCGTTTGGCAGCGCTTTTACACGACGCACCTGAATATGTGATTGGGGATATGATTTCACCCGTGAAGGCCGCTGTCGGGCCGGGGTACGGGGTGCTGGACGATCGTTTAACAGCCGCCATTCACATCAAATTCGGCCTGCCCGCCACCCTTCCGGTTGCGGTCAAAAAGCAGATCAAAACAGCAGACAAAATCAGCGCTTGGCTGGAGGCCACGCAAATCGCTGGCTTTACTGTGTCTGAGGCGGACAAGCTGTTTGGCAAGCCCGCCCCTGATATTATCAAGGGTCTGCGCATTCATCTGCGCCCCCCTTTGGCCGTGCGTCAGGATTTCACCGCACGTCATAATGTGTTGCTTAGTCAACTCTGACTACTGTCGGCCACCCATGGTTGTCAGCCAGCGACGATAATATTCTTCGTCACGGCGACGCGATTCCTGTTTGGCTTTATAGCGCCGCATGTCTGCCTCGGGCGTGTTTTCAGTCCGTGTGGCAACGCGCAGAGCATTTGAAATAATAGATAACATATCGTTTCCTTTCGTTTGTTTGATGCCTTACATCTAGGCCTATTGCGTTGGGGATTCGAATCTGTAAGAATTTCGATATGAAAGCTGAACTATCAGGATGTACCTATGGACTGGCGAAATATTCCATCGCTCTCTGGCTTGCGGGCTTTTGAGGCAACCGCACGGCTCAACAGCTTTAGCGCCGCTGGCCGTGAATTGAACGTCACCCACGCCGCGATTGCCCAGCATGTGCGCGGGCTGGAAAACTTCTTTTCCCAAAGCCTGCTGTACCGTCAAGGGCGCAAGATGGAACTAACCCCAAGCGGCCAACGCTTGGCAGATCAGCTTTCTGAGGGGTTTTTGACCATTCAGGGCGGCGTGAATGAGCTTCAGGCCGAATCCAATGATCGCCCATTGAAAATCGCCCTGACCCCGTCCTTTGCCGAAAGCTGGCTGATGCCGCGCCTAGGCGAATTTTGGGCCAAGCACCCCGGCATAGAGGTGATGCTACAACCCGGGGTTGGTTTGACGGATTTGCGCCGCGACGGGGTGGACCTTGCG
This sequence comes from Rhodobacteraceae bacterium UBA2776, assembly GCA_002352425.1. Classification (GTDB taxonomy): domain Bacteria; phylum Pseudomonadota; class Alphaproteobacteria; order Rhodobacterales; family Rhodobacteraceae; genus Profundibacter. The sequence continues at coordinate 16,981 of DEIK01000107.1, read as the reverse complement.
ATCCGCTATGGCAAGGGGGTTTGGGCGGGATATCAAATCGAATTGCTAACTTCGGCGCAATTTGTGGTCGTTGCGAGCAAAGAGTACATAAAAGACCGTAAAGTGTACAAACTGTCCGATTTGGCTGATGCAAAATGGTTGCTGGAAACCGAGCGTCAGGACCAGAGGCTTTGGGCCGAGGAATTGGGGTTTGATCTGTCTACCGCCAACACAACCGAGTTCCCAACTTCGACCCTTGCTCATGTTGCCGCGATGTCAGGATATGGCGTGGCGATTGCCACACTTGCGGTGGCCGAGAAAGATCTGAAAAGCGGTGCATTGGTCAATCTATTCACCGCAGAATCCGGTACATTGGGTTATTACCTTGTGACTCGAAAGGAGGTACAGTCTAAAAACTTAAACGCATTTATCAGCTGGTTGCGAACCTGTAAGGACAAGTCATGATCATCCGCCCCGCCACCCTTTCTGACGCCGCTCAGATGACCGATTTGTTGAACGAGATCGTTCGCATCGGCGGCACGACCGCCCTTCTTGAGGAAGTCTCGATTGAGACAACAAAAACCTTTATCGAGACGCTGAAAACCACCGGATGCATTCATGTCGCCTGTGACAAATCTTCAGGTGACCTGCTTGGATATCAGTCGCTTGAATACTACGATGATTTGCCCAAGACCCTCGGGATCATTGCGACCTTTAGCAAAGTTGGTGGCACCAAACGTGGCATCGGCACCGCGCTGTTTGCCACCACCCGCGCCGCCGCACCCGCGCTTGGGTTTACCGAAATTGATGCGACCATCCGCGCCGACAACACCGGTGGTTTGGCCTATTATTCCAAGATGGGGTTTGAAGATCATTCAATGGGTGAACCTGTGCAGTTGAACGATGGCAGCACGGTTGACCGGATCAGCAAACGGCTGCTGCTTTAACCCGCGTTGTGCGTGTCAAATCCGCAGGTGTTTCCAGCCGCCTGTGCGGGTGACCCCCATACCGGTGGCCCTGCGATCCAGCCGACAAATCGACCGCGTTGAAACACCAATTCCAAGCCGTTTTTCCATTGCCGTAATTCACACCCTTGGGCGTTGATCCCACCCTTTACCGGCACTGCACCTACCAATCTGTTGGTCGCTGTTTCGACCCCCAATTGACTGCGTCCAAAGCTGATTTCTTGCCCGCCACTATGGGCGATCTTTAGCCCGCTTGCTGCTGGGCTAATACGTTGCGGCATCGGGGGGGCAGGTGGTTCGGCAGTGGCGCAACCAGACAGGGCGACTGCTATAACAAAGACGCGGATCATTGTGCAGTCCAACCCCCATCAACGGGTATAGAAGTGCCCGTGATATTATGGGCGGCACGTTGGCACAGCCATAAGCACAGCTCGCCAATTTCACTAGGGTCCGAGGTGCGTTTACTGGGTTGCTTTTCGGACAGCAGGTCGGCAATTCCCAGGTCGCGGTCACCACCAAACTGTGCGGCGCGGGCGTCGACTTGAGGTTGGATCAGGGTGGTTTCGGTCCAGCCAGGACAGATGCAGTTCACCGTGATCCCGCCCGAAGCTTTGGACCCCTTTGCGGCATATTCAAGGGCGGCGACTTTGCTAAGGCCAACCAGCCCGAATTTCGATGACACATAAGGCGCCTTGTCGACCGACGCGACCAAGCCATGCACCGAAGCGATGTTGATCACGCGGCCAAATCCACGCGTGGCCATGCCGGGCAACAAGGCGCGCATGATATGAAACGGAGCGGACAGGTTCACGGCGATCACCGCGTCCCAAAGCTGCGCGGTTGCATCCGCAATGGAGGCCGTTTTTTGCATGCCTGCGTTGTTGACCAACACGTCGATGTTGCGCCATTCTTGTAAGGTTTTCAGCATCGCATCAATGGCTTTTGTGTCGCTGACATCGTGGTCCAAAAAGATTACGTCGGGGGCGCCAGCTGCGCGGACTTCGGCCATCGCGGATTCGGCCTCTTGCGGCGCTGCCAACCCGTGCAGCGCCACATTCGCACCGGCGCTGGCCAATGATTTAGCCACAGCCAAACCGATGCCCTGTGTCGATCCGGTGACGAATGCGGTGCGCTTATCAAGAGGGGTGTTTGTCATGATCTAATCCTCGTTTTCCAACTGTTGGCGCAGGTCCGTTTTCAGCACTTTGCCGTAGTTGTTTTTCGGCAGCTCCGACACAAAACGATACAGTTTCGGCCGCTTGAACCTCGCGATTTGGTCTAGGCAAAAGGCGTCCAGCGCCGGCGCGTCGATGGTGTCACCGACTATAAAGGCCACGACGATTTCGCCCCATTCGGGATCGGTTTTTCCGACGACGGAAACTTCGGACACATCGGGGTGTTGCAGCAGCACTTCCTCGACCTCGCGCGGGTAGATGTTGGAGCCGCCAGAGATCACCATATCCTTGGCGCGATCATGCAAGGTGATGAAACCATCCGCATCCATCACGCCCATGTCACCGGTTTTTAGCCAACCCTCAACGATGGTGTCGGCTGTGGCATCTGGATTCTGCCAATAGCCTGCCATCACGGGGGTGCCCGAGACGCAGATTTCGCCAACTTCACCTGTTGGGTTTTCATTGCCCAGCGCATCACAAATCCGAACGGACACCACGCTTTGCGCTACGCCAACACCCGCAAGGCGCTGACGCCAATTTGGGTGGGTCCGATCCGCAACCAGATCACGCGAAAGCGCCGTGATAGACATCGGGCATTCGCCTTGGCCCAAGACCTGAATGAAACGTGCGCCCATTACGTCAACAGCTTCGATGATGTCGGCCAGATACATCGGGCCACCTGCATAGACGATAGTGCGTATGCCATTGCCATCCTCGCCGCGGGTTTTGGCGCAGTCGATCAGACGGCGCACCATCGTGGGGGCGGCGAACATCGAGACATTTTGCAACGCGGGTGCGAGGGTCAAAATTTCGTCGGCATCAAAGCCGCCAGACAATGGAACAACATGACGCGCGGCCCGGATCACATGCATAAAATTATAGATCCCCGCGCCGTGCGACATGGGGGCCGCATAGAGTGCGGCATCGCTTTTGTTTACGTCATCCACATCGGCGAAATAGGACAGGGTCATAGCAATGATATTGGCCGAGGTCAGCATCACGCCTTTGGGTTTTCCCGTGGTGCCGGAAGTGTAAAACAGCCAGACCAAATCGCTATGCGCTATCGGAACGGGGTTGGGCATTGGCGTGGTTTTGTAGAGCATCTGAAACGTATCGGTAGTGATGACGCGCGCCTCTGCGGCAAGATCAAGCGCCGCGTTGGTAAAAACCACCTTGGCGCCTGCATCGCTGACAATCCAGCTGGCCTCTTTTTCGTGCAGCTTGCCGTTGACCGGAACCGCAATCGCCCCCAAGAACCAGATGCCATAAAGCGTTTCAAGATACTCGGTGCAATTGGGCAGGAACACCGCAACACGGTCGCCTTTGGTCACGCCCAGTTCAGTTTGTAGATGTGCCGCGATGGCGGCGGCGCGCCTGGCGAATTCAGTGTAGGTCGCACAGCAGGTCGCGCCGTTGAACAACGCCGGCGCATCAGGGTGAAGTTTTGCGGTTTTCACCAACCAGTTTGCAAGATTCATTCATGCCCTCCATTTTTCGAAAGGCTACAACGAATGGTACAGTTGATCTAGGGTTAACGTGGGCTACGTTTTGCCAAAATGCGCTGCAGCGTGCGGCGGTGCATATTCAAACGGCGCGCAGTTTCCGAGACGTTGCGATCACACAGCTCATACACCCGCTGAATATGTTCCCAACGCACACGGTCCGCCGACATTGGATTTTCCGGCGGTGGTGGCAATTCATCTGGCTTGGCCAATAGCGCCGCCGTCACATCATTGGCGTCAGCTGGTTTGGACAGATAATCGACAGCGCCAATTTTGACCGCGGCAACCGCTGTGGCAATCGCGCCATAGCCTGTCAGAACCACAACACGGCAATCAGGGCGTTTTTCGCGCAACACTTCGACCACGTCCAGCCCGTTGCCATCCTCGAGCCGTAGATCAACCACGGCATAGGCTGGCGGACGGGCAGTCGCAATCGCGCGCCCCGCCGCAACAGAACCGGCCATTTCGGGCGCGAAGCCGCGCTTTTCCATAGCACGGGCAAGGCGTTTCAAAAACGGCTCGTCATCATCAACAAGAAGCAATGTTTTGTCTTCACCGATCTCGTTTAGATCACCTTCGGTCATGTGTTTCCCCCCTTGAATCAACCTGTTCTATCCCACCCTAGGCTTTCCCATTGGGCGGGTCAATTTAAGGTTAGGACGCTGCGTCCACGAAACAACCAACGCGCTTGGCCATGCCCTCGGCGGTTTCATCCCGTCGGAAAAACTCAACAAACCCGTGTTCAGGGAACATCAGATAGGTTTGGGTTGAGTGATCGACCAGATAATACTCCGGATCACCCTCTTCCTGTTTTTTGAAGTAGGTGTGATAGGCCTTGGAGGCGGCTTTGGTTTGCGCGGGCGTACCCGTCAGACCCAACATGCGGGGATGCATGATGTCGGTGAATTCGGCGAGGGCGTCAGGCGTGTCACGTTCAGGGTCGATCGAGATAAAGACTGGTTTGACGATTTTACCCATCTCTTCTTCCAGAATGGTAACGGCTTCGGCGTTGCGTGCGTTATCAAGCGGGCAAACGTCTGGACAGAAGGTATAGCCAAAATAGACCAAGGTCGGTCCGGTGATGACATCCTTGTCCGTCACGGTTTTACCGGTCTCATCAACCAATTCAAACGGCCCACCAATGGTACCAGCACCCCCGGCCACGTTACTGGCGCGACATTGGGCAAACAGATCATCTGCGCTTTGTTTAGCTGTCAGGTACCAAAGCACCCCCAACAAAGAAGCCACAACCGCGACCGCAACTATAGAAATCATACGCATTGTTCTCATTCTCCTGATCTTGAATTACAGTGCATTGATCGTCTTATCAGAGCAGACTAACAATAGCACAGGTTGCCGCACTTAGGACCTAAGGGAAAACATGACGGATAGTAACACCAATTCATTTGTTCGCCATCAGCGCAGCGACTGGATTCGCCTGCGAACCTTTATTGCGTTGCGCTGGGTGGCGATTTTTGGCCAGATTGCGGCGATCACCATTGCAGTGCGGTATTTCGACCTCCAGCTCAATTTGGGCCTGTGTTTTTTGGTGGTTGGCATATCCACCATTGGCAATCTGGTGGCGATGTCGGTTTTTCCAGACAGCAAACGCATGACGCAAACCCAGTTAATGTTGATGTTCCTGTTCGACATTTTGCAGCTGGGGGTTTTGCTGTATTTGACGGGCGGGTTGCACAACCCGTTTTCGCTGTTGATCCTTGTACCGGTGGCGATATCGGCAACGGTGTTACAATCCCGCGCGACTATATTTTTGGGGTTGGTGACCATCACCGTCACCACATTGGTTGGCTGGTTTAACATCACCCTGCGCACCAGTGACGGGGCAATCCTGATCATGCCGGATGTGTTTGTGTTTGGGTTTTGGGTGGCGATCTTGATCGGGACTATGTTTCTGGGTCTGTATGAGCGCCGCGTGACCGCCGAAATTGATTCAATGTCCGAGGCCCTGTTAGCGACACAAATGGCGTTGTCCCGCGAACAAAAATTGACCGATTTGGGCGGCGTTGTTGCGGCGGCTGCGCATGAAATGGGTACACCGCTTGCGACCATAAAGCTGGTTAGCGTTGAATTGCTGGATGATCTAGCAGATATGCCGGATCAAAAAGAAGATGTTGAATTGATCCGGGATCAAGTGGACCGGTGTCGCGATATTTTACGTTCGATGGGGCAGATCGGCAAAGATGATTTGCACCTACGTTATGCGCCACTGTCTGCGGTGATCGAGGAAGCCGCCGCGCCACATATGAGCCGCGGTACACCTGTCACGATTTCGCTGTTGCCGGGGGGCGTTGCTCCTGAACAGCCCGAAGTGCGGCGGCAGCCCGAAATTATTCACGGCTTACGCAACCTCATTCAAAATGCTGTCGATTTTTCCAGCGCGAATGTCTGGATTGATGTGAAATGGGATGATGCGAAAATCGCTATCAAGATCATCGACGACGGGCGTGGGTTTCCACCGCATTTGATCAAGCGGATTGGTGATCCATTTGTGCGTACTCGCCGCCCCAGTCAAGAGCCCGAAAACAGGGTTGGATACGAGGGTATGGGGCTTGGATTATTCATCGCAAAAACCTTGTTGGAGCGTTCTGGCGCCGAGCTGAGCTTTGCCAATGGGTGTGATCCGTTTTTGAGCCGAAGCGAGCGCCCCGAGCGGTGTGGCGCAATCGTTCAGGTGATCTGGCGGCGCGACATGATCAGTCGCAGCAAATCTGAGGCGCAACAATCGGTGGGAGAAAACCAACCGATGCAACCGTAATTCCCCGAACTTTAACACGGTGTTAACCATTTTCGTCGCAGAGTTTCCTTAATGGGGCTAGAAAATGGAGCGGGCCAAAGCCGATGTTGGAAGTTGATCTAAATATCATCATATTGACCACCACACTTTCCTTTGTTGTGGCAGTGTTAGCGCTGTGGGTTGTTAGCCGATCCATTAACAAAAGCGGACCGTCTACCTATAGCCTAATGATCGAGAGCGACGCTGAAACCGCCTTTTTGTTTGACAACGACACATTGGTTGATGCCACCCAAACTGCGCGTAAAATGCTGGAGCCAAAAACAGAGGGTGCTACGGATTGGCAGCGGTTTCTCACTGTGTTCACTGACCGATATTCCTCGCTTGGAGAAGATTTGAGGATGTTGGGTGATGCGGGTTCATTGACGGTTTTGCCCGATGACCAAAACGATACGTCTTGCATCAAGGCAGAATGGTGGAGCGGGTTGGCGCGGCTTGTTATAGAAGGGCCTAAAGATGCGGACGCGCCCAAAATTGACGCGCCGGGCCTTGCTGCGTTAGAGGCCGAGTTGGAAACCCTGCGCCATACGGCCAAATTGGCGCCCTATCTGGTGTGGCAAGAAACCCGTGATGGGCAGATTGAATGGGCGAATGCGGCCTATTTGTCTTTGGCAAAAACAACACTGCCTGAAAACCAGATTAACAGCTGGCCGCCACCGCGCCTGTTCAATCACACAGCCGTTGCACAGCATAGCGCCATGCCGCAAGCAACGCGCGTTTCATTGGAAAGCAGTGCCGCACATGAAACGCAGTGGTATGATTTGACCAGCAAAAAGGTCAATGAATCGACACTATGTTTCGCCACCTCAGCCGATCCAATCGTTAAGGCTGAAACGTCGTTGAACGGGTTTGTGCAGACGTTGACAAAAACCTTTGCGCATCTGTCGATTGGGTTGGCAATTTTTGACAAGGATCGGCAACTGGCGTTGTTCAACCCGGCACTGACGGATCTGACAAAGCTGCCATTCGGGTTTTTAAGTGGGCGACCAACGCTCTACTCTATGCTGGATCGTTTGCGCGAAAATCAGATGATGCCTGAGCCGAAAGATTACAAAAGCTGGCGCCAGCAAATGACTGCGCTTGAGGCGGCGGCAGCGGATGGCACCTATGAGGAAATTTGGACTTTGCCCTCGGGCCAAACCTACAAAGTGATCGGTAGGCCACACGCGGATGGGGCAGTCGCACTATTGTTTGAGGACATCAGTGACGAAATTTCCCTGACCCGCAATTTCCGTCAAGAACTTGAGGTTGGGCAAGCCGTTCTGGATGGGTTGAAGGACGCGGTGGTTGTTTTCTCATCAACCGGTTTGATCACGGTTTCAAACGCTGCCTATACTGATTTGTGGGGTGTTGACCCCAGTACGGCCTTCGGCGAAATGAGCATATCAGACGCTACCCGTCTTTGGCGAGATGTGTGTGATCCAACGCCGCTATGGGACGAAGTTAGCGGGTTTGTCTGCACCCAAGGTGAACGAACTGAATGGTCCGGCCACGCCACGTTGGACACAGGTCAAAACCTTACATGTCAAATTTCGCCGCTCGCTGGTGGGGCTACGATGGTGGCCTTTTCCGCCGAGAAACCTGCTGTAAAACTCACCCAAAAACGCACTGCGAAACCATCTGCAAAGCCTAAGGTTGCCAGAAAAAAACCAGCCAAGACATGAACGGGTTTGCGCCGCCGGTTTGTGGCGTTAAAGTCCCGCCATGTGTTCGTGTTCAATATCCATTGATTTGTCCTCCCAAGATGAAACCGCAAAGCTGGCAAGGGCTTTAGCGCCTCATGTTTCGGGCGGCGATGTTATCTTGCTTGAAGGGTCGATTGGGGCTGGCAAAAGCTTTTTTGCGCGCGCATTAATCTTGGCGCTGCTGGATGTACCCGAGGACATTCCGTCACCAACATTCACCTTGGTGCAAACCTATGACGCCCCGAAGTTTGAAATTTGGCACTGCGATCTTTACCGCCTGACAACCCCTTATGAAGCCCAGGAACTGGGCCTTGAAGATGCGTTTGAAACCGCACTTTGCCTGATTGAGTGGCCGGACCGTTTGGGAGAACTGACGCCGCCAGACGCGCTTGTTTTGTCGCTTCAAATGACGGGCGCACCCGAGGTGCGCCGTGCCACATTGCAGGCCACAACGCCGCGTTGGTGCACTATTTTGGAGCGTCTTGATGTCTAATCGCAAAGCGCTGGGCGCACAATTTTTGGCAAAAAGCGGCTGGAGCCACGCCACGCAAATGCACCTCGCGGGGGACGCCTCAAACCGCAGGTATTTACGTCTGACGCGTGGTAACGAAACTGCGGTCTTAATGGATGCACCACCAGCCCTAGGCGAAGATGTCCGGCCTTTTGTTGCCATCACAAATCATCTGCGCGATCTAGGCTTGAGCGCCCCGCGCATTATGTTCCAAGACAGCGCAAACGGATTTTTGCTAATCGAGGATTTGGGTGATGCGTTGTTCGCGAGACTTATCCAAGCACAACCTCATATGGAACACGGGCTCTATTGCGCGGCAGTTGATGTGTTGGTCCAACTACATAATCGCCCGCCGCCGGATGGATTACTGGATTACACACCCGCCAAAATGGCCGCGTTTCTCAGCCCCGTTTTTGAGTGGTACCATCCTGCCACGCCCGATGAAGCGCGCTTGATCACTTCCGAAATGGAGGCCGCTCTGTCCGAGCATTGCCAAGCCACACCCGTTATGGCCCTGCGCGACTACCATGCTGAAAATCTGCTGTGGTTGCCGGATCGAAACGGAATCAAACGCACAGGTTTGCTTGACTACCAAGATGCCGTGATGGCGCATCCTTCCTATGATCTGGTGTCCTTGCTGCAGGACGCGCGGCGTGATGTTCCCGCACAAATCCAAACCGATATGATCGCCCGATACGTCAAAGCCACAAGTGTCGACCCAAAGGCGTTTCGCGTGGCCTATAATGCCCAAGGCGCGCAACGCAATTTGCGCATCCTTGGTATCTTTGCCCGACTTTGCATAGTCGCCAAAAAACCCGCATACGTCGACCTGATCCCCCGCGTTTGGGGCCACCTGAAATCGGACCTGTCCGACCCGTCGTTGAACGCCCTAAGGTCGTTAGTGTTCAACACCCTTCCGGAACCCACGCCAGAAATTTTGCAAAGGCTAAAAAGAAAATGCCAGTAACGCCTGACGCTATCATGTTGTTCGCCGCCGGCTTTGGAACGCGGATGGGGATGTTGACAAAGACCTGCCCAAAGCCGCTGATCAAGGTCGCGAACATGGCGTTGATTGATCACGCGTTGAAAATTGTCGAAGGTGCGGCGCTGGAAACCGTCGTTGTCAACACCCACTACTTGCCGGGAATGATGGCCGCACATCTTGAAAATCGCGATGTCATCTTGTCCCATGAAGTGGATATTCTTGAAACAGGTGGTGGTCTACGCAACGCCTTGCCACTGCTGGGCGCCGACCCTGTTTTCACATTCAACACGGATGCGATCTGGACAGGGCAAAACCCGCTGACGACGCTTGCGCAAACGTGGGATCCTGAAAAAATGGACGCACTGCTGTTGCTTGTTCCGCCGGACCGTGCGCAAGGGTACACTCGCGATGGAGACTTTTTTGTAGCGGAAAATGGCACAATCAAGCGTGGGCCAGGAATGGTCTATACCGGCGCGCAGATTATCAAAACCAATGGGCTAAAAACCATCTCTGATGAAAAGTTTTCCCTGCATGAATTGTGGGATCAAATGTATGATACGGACCGCATTTTTGGCGTGACCCACACCGGTGGTTGGTGCGATGTCGGCACACCGGCTGGTATAGAGGTCGCTGAAAAAATGCTGGGGCAACACAATGTTTGATCCCTCGGCAAAGCCCCGGGTGTTTGGCCTATCTGTGGGCGTCGATTTTCCAACAGCTTTGGTGCAGGGTTTGCTGGAGCGGTGCAAAAACCAGCCTCCAGAGTATTTGGCCACGGTTGAGGTTTACGTCAACACGCAACGCATGCAGCGCCGTATTCGAGACATTTTTGATGCCGGTCCTGCGATGCTTTTGCCGCGCATTCGGTTGATAACTGATCTGGGCAAAACAGAGGCCTTGGCCGATATTCCGCCCGCCGTTCCAAAGTTGCAACGTCGCTTGGAATTGTCCCAACTGGTCGTTGAACTGCTGCGCCTACAGCCCAATCTTGCCCCACGTGCCGCGTTATTTGATCTGACCGACAGTCTGGCCAACTTGATGGACGAAATGCAGAGCGAAGGCGTGACCCCAGAAGCGATTGAGGCGCTTGATGTTTCTGATCAATCTGGCCACTGGAATCGGGCACTGGAATTTGTGCGTTTGATCCAACACTATTTTGGCGATTCTGCCAAGCAATCCCCAGATGCAGAAGCCCGTCAGCATATGGTGGTGCAACGCCTTAGTCAGGACTGGACCACCAACCCGCCAGCTCATCCGGTTATCATCGCGGGATCAACCGGATCGCGCGGGGCGACGCATTCGTTGATGTCGGCGGTTGCGAAACTGCCCCAAGGTGCGGTTGTTTTGCCGGGGTATGATTTTGGCCTGCCCCTGAATGTTTGGGCGGCAATGGATAATGCAATGACGGCGGCAGATCATCCGCAGTTTCGGTTCCGTGCGTTCCAGAACACGTTGGGAATTTCGCCACAAGATATTGCCGCATGGGATGAAGCCGTGCCGCCAAGTGACGCGCGCAACCGGCTGGTTTCGCTTGCGTTGCGTCCCGCGCCCGTGACCGATCAATGGATGTCCGAGGGCAAGGATTTGACCGGCCTCGATCTGGCCACGAAAGATATGGCATTGGTCGAAGCCCCATCGTCGCGCGTTGAGGCGCTCGCAATTGCGTTGAAGTTGCGGGAGTGTGCAGAGGCGGGCAAAACGGCTGCGCTTATCACGCCAGATCGCGTGTTAACGCGTCAGGTTGTGGCCGCTTTGGATCGGTGGGAGATCGAGCCGGATGACAGTGCAGGCTTGCCTTTGCCTATGTCAGCACCTGGTCGGTTTTTGTTGCAAACCGCGGCGCTGTTTGGTCAGGTTTTGACGTCTGAAAACCTGTTGGCACTATTGAAGCATCCGTTGACCCATTCCGGTGCAGCGGGGCGTGGTGATCACCTGCGCTGGACCCGTGATTTGGAATTGCACACCCGCCGAAATGGGCCGCCGTTTCCGACCAAGGATAGCCTTACCGCATGGGCTGCAACCCATTCGGATGATGGCCGTTGGGCTTGGGCCACTTGGCTGGGCAATTTACTGGCAGGGCTAGAGGACGTCAGCGAGCGCGAGTTGTCGGATCATTTGGATCAACACTTGAAGCTTGCTCTTGCCTTGGCGGCAGGCCCTGACGATGGTGGCAGCGGCGAGTTGTGGGAGAAACCAGCTGGGCGCAAGGCATTTGATCAAGTGCAGAGCTTGCAAGAGAACGCAGGATTTGGCGGGTCATTGTCGGTGGCTGATTATGCCAATCTGTTTCGTAATGTTCTAAACCAAGCCGAGGTACACGATCCGACCCGCCCACACCCCAACATCATGATTTGGGGCACGCTTGAAGCCCGCGTTCAAGGTGCGGACTTGGTCATTCTTGGCGGGTTGAATGACGGCATTTGGCCAAGCGTGCCCAATCCTGATCCGTGGATGAACCGCCCGATGCGTCAGAAGGTCGGACTGTTGTTGCCCGAACGTCAGATTGGTCTGTCAGCCCATGATTTTCAGCAGGCGATTGCAGCCAAAGAAGTCTGGTTGACCCGCGCTGTCCGGGATTCCGAGGCGCAAACCGTACCTTCGCGCTGGTTAAACCGGCTTGCAAACCTGCTGAGCGGTTTGCAGAAAACTGGCGGGGCTGCGGCCTATGAGGCAATGTGCGATCGGGGCCGTGAATTGCTCGATATGGTCGACGCGCTTGAGGAGATTTCCGACCCCGTTGAGCCAGCAAAGCGACCTGCGCCAGCGCCCCCCGTTGCGGCGCAACCAAAATCCCTGTCAGTGACGGGTATCACCAAATTGATCCGCGATCCTTATGCGGTTTACGCTGGCAAAATCTTGCGCCTATACCCGCTGGATCCGATCCGCCAACATCCCGACGCACCGCTTAACGGAACGATTGTACATCGCATTTTGGAGCGGTTCGTTGACGAGCGAAGCGAAGAAACACCCGATGCTGCCAGAACCCGCTTAATGGAAATCGCCGACACCGTTTTAGAGGCCGATGCGCCGTGGCCCGCTGCGCGGCGCGTTTGGCGAGCAAAGGTCGAACGGTTTGCAGATTGGTTTTTGCAAGGTGAAGCGGATCGCGCCAAGGTTGCCACGACGTTTGCGTTGGAACAAATGGGCGGCGCAAAAGTCGGCGATCTGGACATCAGCCTAACCGCCAGAGCTGACCGGTTGGATCGATCTGCCGACGGGCTGACGTATGTTTATGATTACAAAACCGGCGCGCCACCGTCCAAAGACACACAGACGTATTTCGACAAACAACTTTTGCTCACCGCCGCCTTGATCGAACATGCGGGCTTCAAAGGGTTGGCGGATACACAGGTCGGGGGGGCGTCTTTCATTGGGCTTGGGTCAAAACCGGTTGTCGTCGACGCGCCGCTGGAGGAAACAGACTCGGATGTCGTATGGGCAGAGCTAGAAGCCTTGATTTCAGCCTATACCGTGGGCGGCAAGGGTTATACCTCCCGCCGCGCGATGGAAAAAATGCAATACGCTTATGATTACGATCACCTTGCGCGGTTTGGCGAGTGGGACGAGAGCGCCGAGCCTACCAAGGAGGAGCTGACGTGATGCGCCGCGACGAAGCCACCGAGCGTCAAGTTCAGGCCGCAATGCCCGGGTTTTCCACATGGTTGTCCGCCAATGCGGGCTCTGGCAAGACGCGTGTGTTGACGGATCGGGTGGCGCGGTTGTTGCTGGAAGAAGTCGAGCCGCAACATATTTTGTGTCTGACCTACACCAAGGCCGCGGCCAGTGAGATGCAGAACCGATTGTTCAAGCGGTTGGGTGTTTGGGCGATGCAAGATGCCGACGCTTTGGCCAAAGAATTGCGCGAACTGGGCGTTGATCGCAGCATCGACAAAGATGAGCTGCGCAAGGCCCGCACATTGTTTGCCCGCGCGATTGAAACGCCGGGCGGGTTGAAAATTCAAACGATCCATTCGTTTTGCGCATCCTTGCTGCGACGCTTTCCGTTAGAGGCAGGCGTGTCGCCGCAATTCACCGAAATGGATGAACGCGCCGCAAATCTTTTGCGCGCCGAAATCGTTGAAGAGATGGCCGACAGTCAGGACATCGCGGCCGTGGATGCATTGGCGGCACATTATTCGGACAGCGACTTTAGCAAACTGACCGCCGAGATTGCCAAACATCGCGAGGCGTTGGGGGCAAAACCGGATGTGGCTGCGATATGGAGCATGTTTGGTTTAAAGCCAGATGTGAGCCAAGCGGGTATTTTGTCCTCGGTCATTCTGGGCAGCGAAGCCGCGTTGCTAAAGTCACTACTCTCTGCGCTACAGGGTGGGTCGCCGAATGACCAAAAGGCAGCCATCAAATTGCAAGCCGTCGATACCACCCATTTCAAATACGCGGATTTAGCGGTTTTGGAATCTGTGTTTCTGACAGGCAGCGGCGCGAAAGAGCCCTTCACAGCCAAGATTGGCAGCTTCCCAACCAAAGCCACGCAAAAAGTTCTGGATGCACAGATGGATCAGTTGAGCGATCTGATGGGTCGCGTGGAAACTGCGCGTTCAACACGGGTGGCGTTGAATGCTGCCGAGAAAACCCATGCGTTGTACCAATTCGCCCACGCGTTTTTGCCGCAATATGAGGCCCGTAAACAGCAAAAAGGGTGGCTCGATTTTGATGATTTGATTGATCTAACAGCCAAGCTGTTGAACGATCCGTTTGTGGCCCAATGGGTGTTGTTTCGGTTGGATGGTGGCATTGATCATATTCTGGTAGACGAGGCCCAAGACACCAGCCCGCGCCAATGGGATGTGATCAAACAGTTGGCGCAAGAATTCACCACAGGTGAAGGGGCGCAATCGGATAAAGTGCGCACGATTTTTGCTGTGGGTGATCAAAAACAATCAATCTATTCGTTTCAAGGGGCCGACCCCGCCGAATTTGACCGGATGCAAGAGCATTTCAGCGAGAAGATGGCCCAAGTAAATGCGCCGTTTCAGTTTCAACAGCTGGAGCATTCGTTCCGGTCGGCCGACCCGATTATGCGGTTGGTGGACTACACGTTACAGGGTTATGCGAACAATGGATTGGGCGGCGAAGTTAAGCACCGCACCTTTAAATCCAACATGCCAGGGCGGGTTGATCTTTGGCCAGTTGTTGAAAAAACCCAAGCCCCGGAAAAGAAGGACTGGTTTGATCCAACGGACAAACTGGCGGACAATCACGAGACCGTGGTTTTGGCGCAAGAGATCGCGCAAAACATCAAGGCCATGTGTCAGGGTGCATTAGTCCCCGACGAGATTGATAACACCGACACTTACAATCTGCGCCCCGTAACCGAAGGTGATTTTCTGATCCTCGTGCGGCGTCGGTCCGAGCTGTTCCATGAAATTATCCGTGCCTGCAAAAAGGCAGGGCTGGCGATTGCCGGGGCAGACCGCCTAAAAATCGGCGCCGAACTGGCGGTGAAAGATCTAACCGCGCTGCTGGCTTTTTTGGCGACGCCCGAGGATGACCTATCACTGGCCTGCGCACTGCGCTCGCCTTTGTTTGGCTGGAGCGAACAGGATTTGTTTGATTTGGCACATCGGCGCGCCGAAAAAACGTATTTATGGACAGGGTTGCGCAACCGTTCTGAGGATTATCCAGAAACGCTCGCCGTGCTGAATGCCCTGCGCAAAGATGCTGATTATCTGCGACCATTCGAGTTGCTTGAGCGGATATTGACACGATTTCATGGGCGCAAAAACCTGTTGGCCCGTTTGGGGGTTGAGGCCGAGGACGGGATTGACGCGTTGCTGTCACAAGCGATGAGTTTTGAGCGCATGGATGTACCAAGCCTAACAGGGTTCATTTCATGGCTTGAGGCCGAAGAGGTTGAAATCAAGCGCCAGATGGACAGCGCCAGTGACCGCATTCGGGTGATGACCGTACATGGGGCCAAGGGGCTGGAAGCGCCTATTGTTATTTTACCAGACACCACCAATTGGGAGCTGAAAATGCAGGCGCAGATTTATCCAGCTGAAAATGGCGGGGTGATGTGGCAGATCAACAAAGACAACTGCCCGCGTGAAATTACGGTTGCCCGCGACAAGCTGCGCCATTCGGCCGAGCAGGAACGTCTGCGTCTGCTGTATGTGGCGATGACACGGGCCGAAAAATGGCTGATCGTTTGTGGGGCGGGGAATTTGGGCAAGGACGGCACGTCCTGGCATGCGATGATCGAGGCCGGAATGAAAACCGCCCACGCAGAACCGTTCCTGTTTGATTTTGGATTGGGCTTGCGGTCACAGTTTGGCGATTGGGACGCCGCCGGTATGGCCCCGAAAATTTCTGAGATCAAAACAACCCCTGAACTGCCTGGCTGGACAGCAATGCCTGCTGCAACTCCAGGCCGTGCGGCCAAAACCATTGCGCCGTCTGATTTGGGTGGGGCCAAGGCGCTGGCGGGTGAGGGCAAGGGATTGTCCGAAGAAGAGGCGATGGCACGGGGCAATCACATTCACTTGTTGCTGGAACATCTGTCCAAGCATCCCGAACCCGAGTGGAAACGGATGGCGGCCATGTTACTGCCTTCAGTTTCGAAGCCTGCACTGGAAGATATCTACGCGGAGACCGTTTGCGTTCTGAAAACCCCCAATTTGCGCTTTGTGTTTGAGGGCGACACGCTGGCCGAAGTCCCTGTGACCGCCACGTTGGCCGATTTGGGTGGCCAACGGATGCACGGAATTATCGACAGATTGATTATTTTTCCTGACCGCATTTTGGCCATTGATTTCAAATCAAACGCGATTGTGCCACCGACGGCCGAGACTGTTCCAGACGGGTTGTTGCGCCAACTTGGAGCCTATTGTTGCGCGTTAGAGCAGGTTTATCCAAACCACCAGATTGAAACCGCAATCCTCTGGACCAAAACAGCGACCCTTATGCCATTGGAACACGAGGTCGTGACTGCGGCGTTACGCACCAACTCTGTCCCTTGACGCATGCCGCGGGCCTACTTAGGTTCTCCTCAACCACACATCAAACATATTCGCCAAGGAGCACATCATGGCCACAGTAGCAGTAACCGACGCAACATTTGACGCTGAAGTCCTAAAATCCGACGTCCCTGTCGTGGTGGATTTCTGGGCGGAATGGTGCGGCCCATGCAAACAAATCGGCCCATCATTGGAAGAACTGTCAGCCGAAATGGACGGCAAAGTGAAAATCGTCAAAGTAAATGTTGACGAAAACCCCAGCACACCAGCCCAAATGGGCGTACGCGGCATTCCTGCGCTGTTCTTGCTAAAAGACGGTCAGGTTGTGGCAAACAAAACGGGTGCTGCACCCAAATCCGCCATTCAAGGCTGGATCGAAGAATCCATCTA
>DEIK01000103.1 GCA_002352425.1 Rhodobacteraceae bacterium UBA2776 | reverse complement strand
GGAAACTTGGGGCGCAGGTCAAATAAAACCACTATTCCGGAATAGTGGTTTTATTAACCTGACATTTTCCGGATCACATTCGACCCTGAATTTCAGCTAAAAAAACTCAACCACAACAGCGATGTTTTACGGCGAAACGGCGAGGCTTGCAGACGCCCCTCCAGCACCCGTTCCGGATGGCTGCAGACCCGTTTCAGCACCCGTCGAGTATCCCACCCTGCTCGCAAAGCCGCTTGGCCATTGGGAATCTTTTCTTCATCCTTAATGCGGGACAATGCGTCACTTGCCAGACGAACCAATGCATCAGGGGATTCATCCCGTAAAGGCGCGCGCCCCTGTGCGATAAGATCGGGTGTAGCGATCAAAAAACTGGCCAACCCCATGCCAACCCCATGCGCACGAACTGCCGCCTCATGGTTTGCGCCAACCCCTGTTGCCCGCGCCGCCATCACCATCAAATGACCCGCTGTATGATCCAGATAGCGGTTGAAATCTGCGGCATCGGCGAACCCTTCGCGACCGATATCCCAATGACGCGCGTCGATCAGATCATACAGCATTTGTTGCGGAACACCGCCGTCGCGAATGACCTTGGCCAAGGGTTCGGCCAAGGGTATTTTGGACAACACCTCGCCCGCGAAAATCGTGGTCACCAAATCGCGCAGATATTGCAACCGCATTTGGCACAACAGCGGCTCATCGCTGGCCCATGCGGCCTTTGAAACCTCGACGTTGAACGCATAGAGCGGGAACAAAACGGCCCGCTCAGCTGGCTTGGCAGCCATCACCGACAGGAACCGATCCTCGTCGCTGTCTTTGAGCAACTGGGCGCAGTCCATAAGGCTCATTGAAATGCCTTTAAGAAGGTTTCGATCTGGGCCAGTGTTTGTGGTGCGTCCACAATTTCAAGATGGCCGACCCCGTCAACCAAATGGTATGCCCCCATGTCAGTGACACCGCGCATCAGGGGCTCATATTGCTCGGCAACAAAGGCTTCGTCCTTTGTGCCAGCGATCAACATGAAATCGGGCAGCGCTGCAATGTCTTTTAAATACGCACTTCTGGGGGCAAAGGATTGGTTCAGGCGATAGGAATAGGCCACCGTGGCCGTATGCCCCATTGGACCGTTTAATACCTCCTCCGGCATTTCAAATTGGATAACCACCAAATGGTTCAGGCCCGTGATTTTGACGTTGTTTAACATACTCAGCCCAATCAAGCGCCGCGTCAGGGGACGTGCCCACCCCCCGGAGTTCGCGCGGGTCGTCGGAGCGTTATACTTCAAAAACGGTGCCAGCAAAATGGCACCGTCAATCAAACCGCCATGCGCCCCACCGGCAAAGCGCACAACCAGCCCGCCACCCGAAGAATGGCCGGCAAGGATCACTTTTTGGCCGCCCCGCTGATAAGCCTTGATCAAATCCGCCAAATCGTCCTCGTATTGACCGATATAGGTCAGGTCGCCACGGGGCTCTGGATTGATCCCATGACCACGTAGATCCGGCACCAAAATCTCGGCATTTTGCGCAAGCGCCGTAGCCAAGGCGCCAAACTGTTGCCCATGCCAGCCTGACCCGTGCAACAGGATCATCAGCGGCGCATCTTGGCACGCTGATGGCAGGTGAAGTACATCCAATTTGGCGCCGTCACGTGCGCTGAATTGGGTGCGCTTAAGGGGGCGTTGATCTGGCTTGGCCAAGGTTTCACTAAAATCCAATCCGGCTGCACCGGATAGTTTTTGGGTCTGTTGCGAGGCAATAAGCCCAAGCGCAATGCCCAGAAAAATCAGGGCTGAAATGCCCGCGGAAATCAAAACTTTGGTGATCAAAAAACTATCCCTTTTTCTGATCGCGGATCAGTTTCCAATTGATGGCGTCCAACAATGCCTCGAAACTCGCATCTACAATATTGGGCGACACGCCGACCGTAGACCAACGGTTGCCTGCGCCATCTTCACTGTCGATGATGACGCGGGTTTTGGCGTCGGTGCCACCATCCGTTATCCGCACCTTGAAATCGACCAATCGCATGTCGTCGATACAGGCCTGATGCGGCCCCAAATCCTTGGCCAACGCCTTGGCCAGCGCGTTCACAGGGCCACGGTCATTGCCGGCCTCGTCAACGCTTTCGGACACCGAAAGCTTTTTCTCACCGCCGATTTTCACAACCACCACGGCCTCAGAGAGGCTGATCATTTTGTTATACTTGTTCTTGCGCCGCTCGACGGTCACCTTATAACGTTTGACCTCGAAAAACTCGGGCAGCAGCCCCAATTCGCGACGCGCCACCAGCTCAAAACTGGATTGCGCCGTGTCATAGGAATAGCCATGTTCCTCGTTGATTTTGATCGCATCCAAAATACGTGTCAGCGCCGGATCACCCTTTTCGACGTTCAAGCCTGCGTCCGCCAACCGCTTCCTCAGGTTCGATTGGCCAGCCTGATTTGACATCGGAATAATCCGCGCGTTTCCGACGCTATCGGGTGCAATATGTTCATAGGTCGTGGGGTCTTTTAGGATGGCGCTGGCGTGCAGCCCTGCTTTGTGGGCAAAAGCACTGGCCCCGACATAGGCCGCTTGGCGTTGAGGCACGCGGTTCAGAATTTCGTCCAATTGGCGGCTTATTTTTACCAGCCCTTTCAAGGCTTTAGGACTGATGCCGGTTTCGAATTTTGTGGCCAATTGCGGTTTCAACAACAGCGTTGGGATCAACGTGGTCAGGTTGGCATTGCCGCAACGCTCGCCCAATCCGTTCAGGGTGCCCTGCACCTGTCGCGCCCCCGCATTGATCGCGGCCAAGCTGCCAGCGACAGCGTTTTCGGTGTCGTTATGGGTATGGATGCCAAGGTTTTCACCCGGAACGCCCGCCGCAATCACTGCGCTTGTGATCTTGCCAATTTCATCGGGCAAAGTGCCACCATTGGTGTCGCAAAGCACAATCCAGCGACAGCCCGCGTGGTAAGCGGCCAAAACAGTTTGCAGCGCATATTCGGGGTTGGCCTTGTAGCCATCAAAGAAGTGTTCCGCATCAAACAGCGCCTCGCGCCCCTGTGCTACGATATGCTTGAAACTGGCAGCGATGTTGTCGATATTTTCGGCCAGCGGGATGTTAAGCGCGGTTGTCACGTGGAATTCATGTGCCTTGCCGACCAAGCACACGGCTTTGGTGTTCGCATTCATCACGGCGGCCAATACATCGTCGTTTTCTGCACTGCGCCCGCTGCGTTTGGTCATGCCAAAAGCGGCCATTGTGGCGCCGGTTTTGGGGGCTTCGTCAAAGAAGGCGCTGTCGGTCGGGTTGGCCCCAGGCCAGCCGCCCTCGATGTAGTCGACGCCCAAGTGGTCCAGCATTTCGGCGATCTTGATTTTTTCAGGGGTCGAGAACTGCACGCCTTGGGTTTGTTGGCCGTCCCGCAGGGTGGTGTCGTAGATATAGAGACGTTCGCGGGTCATAATGCACCTCCCAAGGCTTGCAAAAGCAACCTCAAGCTATCGCCACATTCCGTCCGGCATCGCCGGACAGCGCCCGATCCGCCCCCACGGGCGGGCGCTTCACGCCCCCCCTCGGATCGGGCGCTAGCCTGTGTTGTGATGGTGGTCATTTGAGGGCCTCCAGTTTGGAAGGGTCGAAATCAGGCGTAATATCCAGAACGATATTGTCCTTTAACATTTGAACCTCAATCCCAGCAGCCACGAGACCGGATTTCAATCTGTCTACTTCGGAAAAATCATTAGTTTCTATCGCCTTTAGTCGGGCTTCGGTAAGAAGCTGCTCATACCGTTCCAAATCGACGGGGTCGCCTAGAATTTTTTCAAGTGAATGCCCAAATGAATGAGACCAAATATGTTGATAGTCAAAGCCCAGAAATGCTAACGCCTCGGCGAGCGCAACTGCAGCCTCAACACTTGTCTTTGCCTTCTTAGCAAGCGTATGCATCTCGGCAATTGCCAATGCTGTGTTCAAATCATCCGAAACAGCAGCGGTAATTACTTTTGGTGGATTCTTGCCGCTATATTCTTTGGCAACATCATCCCGCCACAGGTCAATGGTTCTCTTCCAGCTTAGCAACGTCGCGTCTGCCCCTTTTGCCTTTTTCTCGGTCCAATCCATCGGTTTACGATAATGCGTGCTCAAAAACACAAACCGGATCACTTCGCCCGGCACCGCTGGTTGGCCATCATGGCCTTCCAACAGATCATGCACCGTGAAAAAGTTGCCCAAAGACTTGGACATCTTCTTGCCCTCGACCTGCAACATTTCATTGTGCATCCAGTAGTTCGCAAACCCAGCATCCGGATGCGCACAGCACGACTGGGCGATCTCGTTTTCATGGTGTGGGAACATCAGATCATTGCCGCCACCGTGAATATCAAATGATGCGCCCAGCAATTCATAGGACATCGCCGAACATTCAATATGCCACCCCGGACGGCCCACACCCCAGGGCGACTCCCACCCCGGCTGATCGCCCGTTGACGGCTTCCACAACACAAAGTCCATCGGATTGCGTTTGTAGGGCGCGACTTCAACCCGCGCGCCGGCGATCATATCTTTGATAGAGCGCCCTGAAAGGGCTCCATATTCCTGATAGCTCTCGACCGCGAACAGCACATGCCCCTCGGCCTCATACGCGTGACCCGAGGCAATCAACCCCTCGATCATCGCCACCATCTGCGGGATGAACTCTGTCGCGCGCGGCATCTGGTCGGGCGCAATCGCACCAAGCGCTGCCATATCGTCCAAAAACCACTGGATGGTTTCATCCGTGATCTCGCCAATCGAGCGCCCGCTTTCGGCCGCCCGCGCATTGATTTTATCATCCACATCGGTGAAATTGCGCACGTAAGTCACGTGATCATCGCCATAAACATGCCGCAGCAGGCGGTTCAGCACGTCAAACACCACCACGGGGCGCGCGTTGCCCAGATGGGCGCGGTCGTAAACTGTCGGGCCACAGACATACATGCGCACGTTTTCGGCATCAATTGGCTCAAAGACCTCTTTCTTGCGGGTCTTGGTGTTGTGCAGTTTTATCTCGGTCATAGGGTCCTCGTCAGACGGTTTTCGCCTAGCGGGCTTATCAACTTCGATCATCTATGGAAAACGAAAAGGGACAGCCCGCCTAACAAATGTTAGCTGGTAATGCAGGTGCAAATACAAATGGCGCTGTTCTGTTTCATGGCGCTACCCTATCGCGGGCGGCAGCGATTGTCACCCCTTGTCGAAATGCACGCTATTTGGTCAGCGACAGGAACAGTTTGGGCAGCTTTTCCGGCAGGCTTTCGATCCGGTCAATCACCGCGAAATTGTTGCGCCCGAAAATGTCGCCGATGTAGTCGTCGGCCTTGGGATCCAAGCTGATGCAAAAGGTCGAGACACCTTTGTTGGCCAATTCATTCACCGCCAGATGGGTGTCGTCCTGCAGGTATTTCGGATCGGCGACGTCGATGTCATGCGGCTCGCCATCCGTCAGAACCAGCAGCAGCTTTTTCTCTTCGGCCCGATGCGCCAGATAGCCGCCCGCATGGCGCAGAGCCGCGCCCATACGGGTCGATTCTCCGGCTTGCATTGCGCCCAGACGGGCCTTTGGCGCCGCCCCCCAAGGTTCGTTGAACCCCTTGAAATGCGAATAGCGCACCTCAAATCGGGTGTTTGAGGAAAACCCGGCGATGGCAAAGGGATCGCCCAAGGCGTCAACGGCGGTGGCCAGCAAGGCGCTGGCTTCTTGGCTCAGTTGCAAAATACTGGCGTCCGCACCTTCTGGCCTGTCGTTGATGGATTCCGACAGGTCCAACAGCAACAGCACTGAAATATCCCGTCCATCTTTGACATAGCTTTGGTGGATGCGGGTGTCCGGTGTGATGCCGCTGCGAAAGTCAATTGCGGCGCGGATCGCGACGTCGACATCCAGATCATCGCCTTCCTCCTGATAGCGAATACGCTTGCGTTGTTGCGGTTTTAGCAGATCAACAATTTGCTTTAACTGCTTGATAAGGCGTTGATGTTTGGACAGCAACCCGTCAATCAACCCGGCATCGCCTTGGGGCTGGATCGCCTCATAAACCGTGGCCCAATCTGGGCGGTAATTCTGGATTTGATAATCCCATTCCGGATAGTGGCGTGGCGGTAACAACCCGTCATCTTGGGTTTGTGCATCACGGTCGGCGGTGTTGTGATCCGAGTGAAACTCATCGTCATGTTCGGGTTCCTCAAGGAAAATCCACAGATAGCGATTGTCATCACGATAGCTGACTTCGGTGTCTTCAAACCAGACTTTGGACTGACGGAAATTGTGTTCATAGTTGTCCTTGAGCCAATGAATGCCCAATTGGATGCTTTTGTTGGCATCGTAGGGATCCTCGGCGAATGATGCGTGAAATTTGGCCACCGCCGCCAGCAAGGCGGGATCAGAATAGCGGTGATCGGGGTTGAGCAGCGCATAAGACAGCATGGCCAGTTTGTGCCGGATGCTGGACCAACCTTTTGGGCAGGCTCCGGGTTTTGGCATCGGGTGCAAGGACAACCACAATTTGCGCAGGCCCGGCAATCGTTGCATGGCCAGATGTTCCACACGGGCATCTTCGAAAATCTCGATGCAGATATGCTGAAAAACGCTGTAATTGTCGGCAAGAAAAGGCTGTGACCACATTTTGTGGGCCATCATATGCGCGATCATGGCGCGGTAACGGTTGATGCCGGACACCCCGTTTTGATCCTCAAACACATCTGGAATATGGACGCCTTGGCGGTCCAGATGCGGGCGGGGTTTGCGCTCGGTCTCAAACGCTTCGGAATAGGGGCGAAATTCGGCGTCCACGTCCCAAAACGCGCGGGCAAACAAATGTAGCTGGCGCTCATGGTCCATGAACAGGGTGCCGTTGCGCTCTTTCACCAGCATCGCTTTGGCGTCGGCGCTTTGCAGGCTGAAATAGTCAGGCAAACGGTGTGGATGGTCTCGGTAGACACGGATGCCGTATTTGATCCAACTGGCCACCCCTGCCATCGACAATTGACCAAACAAATAGGGCGCGCGCTGCACAAGGGCGGCGGTACCCTCTTTGGCTTGCAACGTCATATCGCGCACCAACCCAAGCCATGCGCGCAAGGAATCGCCGCTGTTTAGACGCCGCGCAATTGCGGGCAATGTGGCCAAAAACGGCGCATAGGCGCCGCGCACGGCGTTCTCTGACAGGAACGCGGTGGTGGCCGCAATTTCGGGGATGATTTCGGCATCAGAGTGGCGCACGACTTCGGGGATTTCATCTAGAAAAATCAAAACCAGTTCGGTGCCACGTCCCAGTGCCGCCACCCGATCCGCGCCGGCCAACCAAGCCCTAAGCCCGTCGTCATCCAACACGGTTTGCGCATTTTGCAAGGCATCGGCAAAAATGTCGTCGATGCGTTTGACCGTGCTGTTCAACTGGTCGCGCCAAATCCGGGTTTCAGGTGACATATCAGCCCTTTCGCAGATCAGGGCGCTATCCCAGCACCAGTTCAACCGCCGCATCCAAGGTTGCGCGGATGTCGGCATCATCCGTTAACGGACGCACCATTGCCATTTTGCAGGCTTCAACCGGATCAACACCTTTGCCAATCAGCATGGCGGCATAGACCATCAGGCGGGTCGAGATGCCCTCGTCAATGCCGTGGCCTTTTAGGTTGCGGGCGCGCTGTGCGATGTCGACCAACTGGCTGGCCAAAACCGGTTTAACCCCACCCTCGCGGGCGATGATACTGGCTTCGGCCTCTGCTTCGGGGTAATCAAAATCCAGCGCCGTAAAGCGTTGTTTTGTTGACTGTTTCAGGTCTTTCATCAGGCTTTGGTAGCCGGGATTATAAGAAATCACCAATTGGAAATCGGCGTGGGCTTCTAGCAATTCGCCCTTTTTATCCAACGGCAAAACGCGGCGGTGATCCGTCAGCGGATGGATCACCACGGTGGTGTCTTGGCGGGCCTCGACCACCTCGTCCAGGTAGCAGATCGCGCCGATGCGGGCGGCAACCGTCAGCGGGCCATCCTGCCAACGGGTGCCGTTTTCATCCAGCAAAAACCGTCCCACCAGATCAGCCGCTGTCATGTCCTCATTGCAGGCCACAGTGATCAGCGGTTTTTGCAATTTCCACGCCATATACTCAACAAACCGTGATTTTCCACAACCAGTTGGGCCTTTGACCATCACGGGTAAGCGACAGCTGTAGGCCGTTTCATACAGCGGGATTTCATTCCCCGTTGCTTGATAATACGGCTCGTTCTTGATGCGATACTGATCGGTGTCGGTCATGATGGCCCTCATTTGGTTTGGTGAAATTGACCTATTTGTGGACGCCCAGTTTTTCGCGCCAGCCCGGATAAAGCTGATCCGCATCCGAAGAGAAGGACTCAAACGCACCGCGCATTTCCTTATGCTCTTTGGCGTATTCGACCAGATCGACACCCTCCTGCCAGGCTTGATAGGATTGGCGCAGCGAGGTCGCACCATCGGCGATGCCATCCTTGTGCCCCAAAGCCCCCCCGCCCGAGGTTTGGATCACATTACAATGGCCAAGGTTGTCAAAGAACCCCGGCAAACGTAACGCATTCATACCACCTGAAATGATTGGCGAGGTTGGCTTCATACCTTCCCATTCTTGATGGAAATGCGTGCCCATAACGCTATCGCCCATTAGCATGTCGGCCAGCACGGTGTCACTGTTATAGCCTTCCATTTTGCCAAACCCCATGGTGCCGGTGTGGATGCCCGAAGACCCGGACATGCGCGCCCATTTCATATGGGCCAGCGCGGTATATCCGCGATTGGATTCTTCCCCCGTGACCATACCGTGACCGGCGCGGTGATAGTGAATGAACTGATTGCCAAAGTGGCGGCGCGCCGTTGTGACCATGCCGCAGCCGCCGACAAACCCGTCGACCAGCAGGGCAACATTTTCAGCTAGAAAGCCGAATTGCTCTAGCACATATTCGCCGCGTGCGATCATCTCATTGGGATCATCTGCGGTGATGTTGGCCGAGAACAATTTGGCTTGGCCTGTGTCATCCATCGCGCGTTTCATTGAATCAACGATCAAGGGAATGGATTCTTTCATCGGGGCGTAAACCTGATTGCCCTGTGGTTCATCGTTTTTGATGAAATCGCCACCCAGCCAGAACTGATAGCAAGCCTCGGCAAAGGGTTTGGGGCGCAGACCCAGTTTGGGTTTGATGATGGTGCCGACAACCATGCCGCCATTGTCCAGATCACGGCCCAAAATGCGCCACATGTCTTTGATTCCACGTGCAGGACCATCAAACAGGCGCAGGAAATTTGGTGGCACGTAAAAATCCAGCAGTTTGGCGTATTCAACGTCGCCCATTGCCTGGTTGTTGCCAACCATACAAGTCATCAAGGACACGACCATAGCGCGCCCATCCGTGATATTGCGATCAAACAGATCAATCGGGAAAGCGATTTTCATCAGCTCTTTTTCTTCGTCGATCTCGTAGCAAATCGCGTCCAGACCCATGGCAAAATCATCGGTGGTCGTTGTCGCCACATTGGTACCTGTTGAGGATTCCGCACAGAAATGTGCCGCCGTGCCGATGTAATCGAAAAACCCCTCGGCCGGTTTCATTTTATAAGCGGCCAAAACGTGTTTGCCGTTGGCCATCAGGTCTTTTTCTTTCAGGCTCAGGTCGCTGTAACGGCTGGTTTGGTCTAACATGGTATCCTCCAAAAAATGTGCGGTCTCCCGTATGCTGGACTTGATATCGGATTTGAAATATAAATAATAATCAATAATATCTACCAAACATATAGAGAAAAATCTATGATCCCTCCCTCCCTGCCAACTGCCCTTCACGCTGCCTTGCCCCATGTTTCCCTGCGCCAGCTGCAAATCTTTGAAACCGTGGTGCGTCTGGATGGGTTTACAAAGGCCGCCGAGGCGCTGAACCTAAGCCAGCCGACGGTGTCCATGCAGGTTGATAAGCTAAGTAAAACACTGGGCTTGGCATTGATGGAACAGGTCGGGCGCAAGATGCATCCGACACATGCGGGCCGCGAGGTTTACGTGTTGTCGCAGGATATTCTGGGACGGGTTGGGGCATTGGGCGACCTAGCGGATGAGCTGAAGGGCGTGGTCAAGGGCGAGTTGCGTCTCGCGGTGATCACCACGGCGGCCTATTTCATGCCGCATCTGTTGGGGGCATTTGTAGAAGCGCACCCCGAGGTGCAGCCGCGTCTGACCATCACCAATCGGGCCGAAGTGCTGGAGCGGTTACGTTCCAATCAGGATGACCTGCTGATCATGGGGCAAGTCCCTGACGAGATCGCGGTTACAGCCTATCCGTTCATCGACAATGAAATGGTGGTCGTCGCCGCCCCTGATCACCCCTTGGCGGGACAGCGCAAGCTGTCGCTAAAACAGATCAGCACAGCGCGGTTTTTGGTGCGTGAACCCGGCTCTGGCACGCGTCAAGCGGTCGACCGTCTGTTTGCGGCCAATAATCTGGCGATCAAACCCTATATGGAGCTTGGCAACGCCGAGGCGATCAAACAGGGCGTGATGGCGGGGTTGGGGATCTCGGTGTTGTCGCGGCGCAATCTGGGGCTTGAGCTGAGCAACAAGCATATCGTTGTGCTGGATGTGGTCGGCTTTCCTTTGGTGCGGCGCTGGTCTGCGGTGCATTTGCGCGACAAAAAGCTGTCCCTCACGGCGCAACGGTTTCTGGACAGTTTGATTGAATCTGGCAAGGTTGTCGATTAGCACAGATTTGCAAAGGCTACCCTTGATTTGGGCAAACGTAGCGCGATGGCCGACGCGCAAAGGCGCAGAAATCAATCGGCAAATAGCTGCCTAAATCGTGGAAAAGCTATGTTTTCCTGACTCGTTGTGCTAAAGTTCCAAAATATTTAGAGCAAAACATTTTAGTTGGAGGCATAGCAATCCGATGAAACTTAGCCCTTTGCGCGCAATTTTCGCTACCATTGGCATTTCAATCCTGATGGGCGGGGCAATGGTGCCACTGTGCGCCAATGCCGAGGCTGATCCGCCCTATTCCTCAACCGCCGACACGGTGTTCGATATCATTCAGGTCGATGATCCAAGCGACTTTGTCTGTCTCAGTTATCTGGGGCGCACCACCCGTCAGATGTGGGACAAACGGGTGGACAACGAGTTTGATTTTGAGGTCTTCCTATTTCAAGCGCATTTCAGCAACAGCGCGCCGATTGATATCATCGTGAACCCCGAATTTGGCACGGTTGAGGCCGCCGAGACTGAGGCGCGGCGCTATACCCGTTCGTTGGGACAACTGCCACTGTTGTTTCGACACGGTATTCGCCAGCTGGGTATTCATGATGGCCGTCCTACCTATTCAGCCGGGGCTGGCAAGATTTTCGTCTATGCCGAACGCACAACGCTGCGCATTTCCCAAAACCATCTAGAGGAATCTATGATGCACGAGGCAGCGCATGTTTCGCTGGACCCGCTTTATGCGCGCTCAAACGCATGGGTTGGCGCGCAGCAGTCCGACAACAGGTTCCTGACCCGTTATGGGCAAGACTATCCGGCGGGCGAGGACATGGCTGAGACCGCGCTTTTCGCCTATGGGATGATCCGCCACCCAGGCCGAATACCTCCAGTGGACAGCCGCGATATTCTGCTGGCCGTACCCGCTAGGATTGCATTTTTTCAAGACCTATTAAACCAAGAAATAGCATATCCCCCTGCCATGCCACCACCAGCAGAATGCCGATAAAGAGCTTAGGGTTTGGGTCGGTTTGTGCTATACTATACAATTATTATTTCAGTAAACATTATCAATTTGTACAATAATTTTAACAAGGAGACTACATAATGACTCGTAATATTTCCCAAATTGGCCCTGAGGGACATCAGGATACGCTGCGCCGTGACGATTATTTCCCAACTTTGATTTATTCGTCCATGTTGCATGACGCCGAAGAGATGAACAAAGAAATCCTGGCGGCGATTAACGCCGAACGCAAACAGGATGCCAAGGGCATTGAACGCTCCAATTTCAAGAGCCTGGGCGGGTGGCATAGCCACAACAACCTGCATAAAGATGAAAAATACGACAAGCTGACCAAACGTATTAACGATATGGCAGCCGGTATGTCCGAAAACATGGGGTATGACGAAAAGCGTCGGTTGGAGATCACCACCATGTGGTCGATTGCCAACCCACCCGGTGCCAGCAACCGCGCCCATATCCACCCCGGCGCATTGTGGAGCGGGGTTTACTATGTGCAAACCCCAGAAAACTGTGGCTCGATCGAAATGGTCGATCCGCGCACGGTGAACCTGATGAATTATGCGAATTACATTCCGAACCGTAAACGCAA
>DEIK01000014.1 GCA_002352425.1 Rhodobacteraceae bacterium UBA2776 | reverse complement strand
CATGATTTCGCCCTGGGCTTCACCGTCCATCGGGATTTGGTGCATATTGGAATCCATCACGGTGATGTCGTCCATCACCGGCGAGGCCACACCTTGGCGCGCCTTAATGGCCATCTTGTCGTCCTCGGGCAGGGTGCCCCAAGCGGCTTTGTTCCAGTAACATTCCGAGACATGACCGTAGGTTTCGGTCAGCCCATAAACATGCATCACGTCAAAGCCGCAGGCTTCGATCTTGGTCAGAATACTGGGTGCGGGTGGTGCGCCAGCGGTCAGAAGGCTAACACGATGGTCAAAGAGCATACGGTCTTCGTCCGGTGCATTCACGATCATATTCAACACAATCGGCGCACCGCCAAAGTGAGTGATCTTTTCCACGCTGATGGCCTTATAGATCGCCTTGGCGGTGATGTCGCGGACGCAATGCACGGTGCCGCCGATCAGCGGCATCATCCATGTGTGGCACCAGCCGTTACAGTGAAACATTGGCACAATCGAGAGTAAACGCGGGTGCAATATCATTTGCCAGCTGACCACGGTACTCATGATTTGCAGATAGGCACCGCGATGGTGATAGACCACGCCTTTGGGTCGGCCTGTGGTGCCGGAAGTATAGTTCAGGGCGATGCTTTCCCACTCATCCTGGGGCAGGACCCATTCGTAGGCAGCGTCACCTTTGGCCAAAAGTGCCTCATATTCGGGGTAACGCCCTGTGGCTGGATAACCGCCTTGCGGATCGGCGACCTCGACGATTTGGGGGGGCGTTTTCATTTCGGCTGTGGCGGCTTCGGCCAGTGGCAAAAATTGGGTGTCGACCAGCGCAACCTTCGCATCGCCATGTTCAAAGATGTAAGCGACGGTGTCAGCGTCCAGCCGCATGTTGATGGTGTTCAGGATCGCGCCTGTGGCCGGTATGGCGAAATGCGCCTCGGCTTGGGCTGGGATATTTGGTAGCAGGGTCGCGACCACATCGCCGGACTTCACCCCAAGGTTGGTGAGCACCGAGGCACATTGCGAAATCCGATCGTGGTATTGGCGGTAGGTATACCGAATGTCACCATAGACCAGGGCCTCAAATTCCGGGTAAACTTGGGCTGCGCGGCGCAAATGGGTGAGCGGGGTTAGAGGCACATAGTTGGCCTCGCATTTGTCCAGTCCTGTTTCGTCAGATAGCCAACCCATTGTGTTCCTCCTGTTTTGCGGTTTGGGATGATAATGCGGGTGCTGTTGAGAATTGCAAAGCTTATTCAGAACGGGTGCAATTTTTCTGTGCATGCAGGGCGGGGATGAGGTACCCATACTGCATGATAATTTCGCACGGACGCCAATATATTTTCCCGCATATCCCAAAGACGGGCGGCACTGCCTTGACGCTGGCACTGGAAGCACGGGTCATGAAAGACGATATTCTGATCGGTGACACCCCAAAGGCCGTAAAGCGGCGCGGTCGGTTGAAAGATGTGCAGAGTTCTGGGCGTTTGTGGAAACATTCTCGCCTAACCGATATTTACGGGTTGGTGACACAAGTCGAGATTGAACAGTTTTTTATCTTCACCTTGGTGCGCAACCCTTGGGATATGATGGTCAGCTATTATCACTGGTTACGCGAGCAAAGCTTTGAGCATATCGCCGTCGAGATGGCCAAGCGGCTTGAGTTCACTGCGTTCTTGAATGACCCGCATACGCAGGCGGTGATGCGGGCCTCGCCTTATGGGCAATACGTCAAGGATCGTGACGGGGTTGAGCGGTGTGATTTGTTCATCCGGTTGGAGCATTTGGCACAAGACCTCGCGCCGCTTGAGACGCATTTGGGGTTTTCCCTGAATGAGGTGCCTGTCACCAACGAAAGCCAGCGCAATGCGGATTACCGCAGCTACTATAGCGATAAGGATGCGGATAGCGTCGCCGCGATCTGTGCCGAAGATATAACACGGTTCGGCTATGTGTTCGACGGGGTCTGACGCGAATCACATTGGTGCGATATCGGGCAAAATCAGCGCTCAGAACCGATCATGGTTTCCAGAATATTAACGATTGTTATCAGCCCGTTCATGAAGATGGCACGATTGTGTTGATTGCGGCGTTGCCCGAAACACTGCCTTAGGTTTGCCCCATATATGTCCGAAATACGGCAAATTGTTGGGCGTTTCTTGTTCCATCGCCACCACGGCAATCTTGAAACGTAACCCAACATCGGAGAATGAATATGCTTATTGAAACACAAAACACCGAATTGAAAACTGCAACGGCGTCCAATGTGATTAGCACGGCTGTTGACGCCAAACCACAGCGCGATGCGGGTCTTATTGCGGGCACCTTGGTTGAAACAGCTGCCGGTTGGCGTTGCGTAGAATTGTTACGGGTCGGTGACCGCGTACATACCTATGACGGTGGCTTGCGTCAGGTGCGTCGTATTGAACGCGCCTATTATGGGGCCGAGGATGGCGGTTATGATCTGGATGGCATCTTGCATGTGCCAGGCGGGGCATTGGACAACTGCGACGACATGTTTGTGATGCCGGAACAGATGCTGATGATCGAAAGTCAGGTTGCGGACGAGTTGCTGGGCACACCTGCCGTGTTAATGCCAGCCGCTGCATTGGAGGGGTTTAGCGGCATCACGCGGCGCCGACCACAGGGATTGGTTGAGGCCATCACATTGGGGTTTGACGACGAGGAAGTGGTTTTTGCCAACTCTGGGATGTTGGCGCATTGCCCAAATGGCGCGACGAAATCCGATTTTTTCACGACGTTGGACAATGAACAGGCCAAGGCTCTGGCCTATTTGATGGGCAAAAAGCGGACAGTTCTGGATCAAGCAATTGCTACACTGAATTGCAATGGAACTGCGCCGTTGGTCGCTGCCTAAACACGGTTTCCCTACAAACCTGCGCTGAACGGTTTCCAGCGCAGGTTGTAACCGGACGCCGCGATCCGGACCAGAAGTGCAAGAAAGAATACAAATTTAAACAAATTTATCTCAAATCCGCGCATTGTTCTCAAAACCGGAACGATGCCTTACTTTGGACCGAAACACGCCCATGTGCTGCCAATGGAATCACCCCAAATGACCCTACTGCCAACGAAGCGTGGTCTGCTAACCCGCTTTCAAAAAACAAACGGGGAAAAAATAATGTTTGGTCTAAAGAATTCCGTCCTGGGGAGGACATTCAATAAAACCGAAACAACCGGCGCCTATGATGGCGTTGATGTGAAAGGGGCCGGAATGGCCTCGGGTTTGGTGACTGGCACGCGGATTGCCACCAGCATTGGCTGGCGCGTGGTCGAGGCGGTTGCACCTGGCGATCACGCCCTGACGTTTGATGGCGGCATGCAAGTGGTGCGCCGCATCACCCGCAGCGTTTTGTGGAGTTCACCCAGCAATTGTCCCGAACATCTGTGGCCCCTGAATGTGCCTGTCGGTGCCTTGGGCAACCAACAGGAAATGCAACTGCTGCCCGAGCAAAACGTGATGCTGGAATCGGATGCCGCCGAGAATAGTTTTGGCGATCCCTTTGCCTTAATGGCTGCGGCTGCTTTGGTTGGGTTTCGTGGCATCACACGGGTGAAACCGCATGAAAAAATCGTGATTTACACGCTGCACTTTGACCAAGAGCAAGTTGTGTTCGCCTGTAGTGGCGCACTGTTTCATTGCCCTGCTGCTGACTTGGGATGCTTGCTGGATGCGGATGCGTCCGAAGCTATCTACCAAGCCTTATCCATGACGGCGGCAACACAGCTGGTGCATTTGATGGCGCAAGATTTGGAGACGCTTCATGCGCCTGATGTGCCCCAATACGGAACTGCGGCTTAATGCTCACTACCCAGTTTTGGTGCAGTCTGGTAAGATGCTGGCATTGCCGCCTAAATGGCGAATGACCGGATTTGGAAGGATGCCCTTGGACCAAGATTTGATCGTATTTGATGGGACTTGCATTTTTTGTTCCGGTTTCGCGCGGTTTATGGCGCGCTATGATCGCAAGGCGCGGTTCCTGTTTGTTACGGCCCAGTCACAAAAGGGGCGGACGTTGTACCGGACCTATGACCTGGACCCTGATTTGATGCTCACGAATATCGTGATTGTGAATGGTAAGGCACATGTAAAATTGGCAGCCTTTGCGGCGGCCATGTCCGCGATTGGCTGGCCCTGGCGTTTATGCGCTGTTTTGGGGTTCATTCCTCAACTTCTGTCAGATTGGCTGTATGACGCAATCGCGCGCAATCGCTATGTGTTTGGGCGGCGAAAATGTGTGCTCCCGTCAGATGAATTGCGGGGCCGGATTGTCGACTAAAACGGTTTTGATTATCGGTGGCTACGGCGTGTTTGGCGGCAAATTGGCGCAAGCTTTGGTCCGTGACGGGGGATTTGATGTCGTTGTGGCAGGGCGCTCGCTGGCCAAGGCCCAAGCGTTTAGCGCTACACATGGTGGGCGTGCTTTGGCTGTGGATACGGGGTCGGACCAGTTGGCGGCTGTGATTGCGAATCAATCGCCCTTCATCGTTGTTGATGCAGCGGGACCATTTCAGAACTATGCGAAAACACCATACCGCGTGGCAGAGGCCGCGATCGCCTGTGGTGCACATTATCTTGACCTGTCGGATGACGCTGAATTCACGGCGGGTATACAGGTGTTGGACATGGCAGCACAGGCGGCGGGCGTGGTTGTCCTATCAGGTGTGTCGAGCGTCCCAGCCATGTCCTCGGCAGCGGTCGAGGCGTTGGGCGAAGGGATGACTGATCTTCATTTGATCGAAAGCGTGATCCTGCCCGGCAACCGTGCGCCGCGTGGCATGTCAGTGATGCGGGCGATCTTGGCGCAGGTCGGGCGCCCGATGCGGCTGTGGCGCGGGAATCGGCGCGCCTGCGTGTCCGGTTGGTCCGAGGGGCGCAAGGAGACGTTGTTGATCGACGGCATTGCACCTGTTTTAGGCCGTAGATCCAGCCTGATTGGTGCGCCGGATCTGGCTTTGTTTCCAGAACATTACAAAGCCCGCAGCGTGGAGTTTCGGGCCGGATTGGACCTGTGGATCATGCATTGGGGCTTGGCGGCGGTCGGCGGGGTGGTGCGGTTGCGATTGTTGCGATCTGCGGAACCTTTGGCGGGCCTGCTGAAGTGGGTCGCGGATCGGTTGGAGCCGTTTGGGTCGGACCGTGGCGGCATGCGGGTGCGGGTCATTGGACAGCTTGGAGATGGGCGCGCAGTCCGGCGAGACTGGGTGTTGATTGCCGAGGCGGGTGACGGGCCGCATATTCCGGCCGTGGCAGCGCGGGTGATGTGCAAACGGCTGTTGGCAGGGCAGGGTGATGCGGGTGCGCGTCCCTGTCTGGGTGAATTTTCGCTGCCAGAATCCGAGGCCGCAATGAGCGATCTGAAGGTTACGTTTGGTCGTCGTGAAACGGCTGTGGTGCCTGTGTTTCAAACGGCACTTGGCGGCGGATTTACGCAATTGCCAGATGTGCTGTGCGATTTGCATAGGGTCTTGCATCGCTGCCGCTGGACCGGACGCGCACAGATCATGCGCGGACGAGGGCTGTTGGCGCGATTGATTTGCCGTGTTGTGGGTTTCCCTCCTGCAGGACAAAATGTTCCGGTGACAGTTTCGATGCATCGGCGTGGGTCGGTTGAACATTGGGTGCGGGATTTCGATGGCAAACGGTTTCGCTCGACCCTGTCAGTTGGTGACGCAGGTACGGTGTGGGAGCGATTTGGGCCGTTCAAGTTTGAAATCGGTTTGAAGATATCGGAAGGCCAGTTGGAGTATCCGGTACGTCGAGCGCGTCTGTTCGGGATGCCTTGGCCTATGGCGTTGACGCCAAAAAGCGATACGTTTGAGGGGGTAGATGCGCGGGGGCGCGCCACGTTTGATGTGGCGATCAGCTTGCCGGTTGTTGGGCATATGATCCGGTATCAGGGCTGGCTGGAGCCGGTGGGAAAATGAGGCGCCGCCCCACAAGATTGGGGAGCGGCGCGTTTTCTTAGGCAGCTTTGGTTTTCACATCAAAACGCCCATAAAATGTGTCACCTTCTTTGGACATGTCGCGCAGCAGATCAGGGGTGCTGAACCGCTCGCCGTAGGTTGCGGTCAAGTGGTCGCAAATCTCGATGGCTTTGCCTGCGCCAATGATGTCCAACCAGCTGAACGGCCCACCGGACCAAGGGGCAAACCCCCAACCAAGGATCGCGCCAACATCGCCTTCGCGGATGTCTTCCAACACACCCTCATCCAGCGCGCGGACCGCTTCCAGAACTTGTGCCATCAAAAGGCGGTGCTGTACTTCGGTCACGTCAGGTTGCTCGTCCGAAACCGGATATTGTGCGGCCAACCCGTCCCACAAACCTGTGCGCTTGCCTTTTTCGTCATAGGCATAGAAACCGGACGCTGATTTGCGGCCCAAACGACCTGCATCAGCCATCCAGAACAGCACATCATCCACAGCGCTGTCAGGATATGCATCACCCATCGCCGCCTTTGTGGCTTTGGCGATTTTCACACCCAGATCAATCGAGGTTTCGTCGACCAATTGCAGTGGCCCAAGTGGCATACCAACCATTTTGGCAGCGTTTTCGACCAAGGCAGGCGCAACGCCTTCGGCAACCATACGGATGCCTTCATTGATGTAGGGGATGATGCAGCGGTTGGCGTAGAAGAACCGCGCGTCGTTGACGACAATAGGTGTTTTGCGGATTTGGCGCACGAAGTCGAGTGATTTGGCCACGGCCAGATCACCGGTTTCTTTGCCCTTGATGATTTCCACCAACATCATTTTTTCAACAGGTGAGAAAAAGTGAATGCCGATGAATTGCTCAGGCCGCTTGCTGGCCTTGGCCAATTCGGTGATGGGCAGGGTCGAAGTGTTGGTGGCAAAGATGCAGTCCTCAGGCACCACGGCCTCGACGTTTTTGGTGACTTCGGCTTTGACGTCAACGTCTTCAAACACGGCCTCAACGATCAAATCAGCATCTTTGAGCGCATCGTAATCAGTGGTGGCGTTGATCAGGCCCAGAACGGCTTCTTTCTTTTCAACAGTGGCTTTCTTGCGTTTGATGCCTTGGTCCAGATAGTTCTCGACATAGGCTTTACCCTTGTCTGCGGACTCTTGTTTTTGATCAATCAAAACAACTTCGATGCCAGCCATAGCGGAGACAATCGCGATGCCGGCACCCATCATGCCAGCCCCCATGATGCCGACTTTCTTGACGGTTTGGGAGGGCACATCAGGACGGTTCGCACCTTTTTCCAGTGCTTCCTTGTTGATGAACAGGCTGCGGATCATCGCACCAGATGAAGGGTTCATCATCACGTTCGTGAACCAGCGTGCTTCAATCCGAATGGCCGTGTCAAACGGCACTTGTGCGCCTTCATATACAGCGGACATCAAGGCTTTGGCGGCAGGATAAACGCCCTGGGTGTTGCCGTTCACCATGGCCGAGGCCCCAACGAAAGTCATAAAGCCCGCAGGGTGATAGGGCGCACCGCCGGGCATTTTGTAGCCCTTAACGTCCCATGGTTTCACGATGTCGGCGTCGGTTGCATTTAGCACCCATTCTTTGGCGGTGGACAGCAGGTCTTCGGCTGGAACGACCTCGTCCACCACGCCGGCCATTTTGGCGCCTTTAGGGTTGTTCAACTTGCCTTGCAGCAACAACGGCGAAGCGGCCATTGCACCCATTTTGCGCACCAGACGTGTGGTGCCGCCAAGGCCGGGGAAAATCCCGACCATGATTTCGGGCAGGCCGATTTTGGCTTTTGGGTTGTCAGCGGCAAAAATGCGGTGACAGCAAAGCGGCAGTTCCAAACCAATGCCAAGGGCTGTGCCGGGTAGGGCAGCGGCAATCGGTTTGCCACCTTTGTTGGTTTTCGGGTCCATGCCGGCGCGCTCGATTTTACGCATGATACCGTGCATTTGCATGATGCCCTCAAACAGGCCTTTGGCAGGGTTTTCGCCAGCATCATTTTTCATCTTGGCGATGATGTTCAGATCCATGCCACCCGCAAAAGATCCCGCTTTGCCAGAGGTGAAAATAACACCTTTGACTGCGTCATCTGCAAGCGCCTTGTCGATCATGCCATCCAGATCGTGAAAGCCTTGAATGTTCATAACATTCATGGACTTACCAACGGTGTCCCATGTGATGGTTGCAACGCCATCGGCGTCAACTGCGTAATTAAAATCGCTCATGAGTTTTGTTCCTCTTCATAGGGGGTGCCGTCTTTGTGGGTGAACTGGCGTTCCCCATTTTGGCGGGAATAGTGAAGGTCAATGTCAGGGTAATGACAGGTGTCACTGTCGGCGCGGGTGCCGATAATCAGGTAGAATGCTGGCTCATTGCTGCGGTTGATCAGGTGGTGGGCGTTGCTGTCACCTGCCTTCCACCCAACCGCCATACCTTCGGTGATGATGTGTTCGCCGTCGTCCTCAATCAGAACCACCTCGCCTGTCAGCATGTAAAGGAACTCGTCCTCGTTTTTATGCCAATGACGTTGTGATGACATGCCACCGGGCAACAGCTTTTCGATGCTGACGCCAAACTGGGTCAGGCCAGCGGCTTCGCCCAATGCGGCTGCCTCATATTGGTCGCACCCCTTGTCATGCGGCGCTGGGTAGCCGATGTTTTCAGAGCCTTTGATCAGCGGTAGTTCGTCAATTTTGATCACAGGCATCAGTTGTCCTCCCGTGGCAAACCAGAGCCATCTTTACGGGTGAACTCGGCTTTGCCACCGCCAATGCTCACCATCAAGTCGAGGTCTGAATAATAGACCGTTTCAGATGGTGCTTTGGTGCCGACTACTAGAAAGCGGGCCTCGGCATCTGTGTTATTGATGAAATGGTGGCCGTTTTCGACGCTCGCAGGGAAGGCGGCGCAATCCCCTGCGGCCAT
The DNA here is from genome assembly GCA_002352425.1 of Rhodobacteraceae bacterium UBA2776. Lineage (GTDB taxonomy): Bacteria > Pseudomonadota > Alphaproteobacteria > Rhodobacterales > Rhodobacteraceae > Profundibacter. The sequence goes on along the minus strand of DEIK01000014.1, from coordinate 7,996 downwards.
ATTGTGCTCTCCATCATCATCAACCAGTGTGCAAGCACCTTGGGTGATCATCACGAATTCATCTTCATTCAAATGCCAATGACGCAGGGATGATTTCGCCCCTGCAGAAAGGATTACCATATTGACGCCGAATTGGGTCAATCCACCAGCAACACCAAGGCGTAGGCTGCTGCGCCCTGCCATCTCGGCGGCATATGGGGCAGGGTAGATCGAGCCAGTTTTGACCGGCACCTTATCTAGATTGAGCTTGCCCATCAGACGCGCTCGATGATGGTGGCTGCACCCATGCCAGATGCGATGCACAGGGTGGCAAGGCCAACCTCTTTGTCTTGACGCTCCAACTCATCCAGCAAGGTGCCGATGATGATCGCGCCAGTTGCACCCAGCGGATGGCCCATTGCGATGGAGCCACCGTTGACGTTGACCAAGGCGGGGTCGACATCAAAGGCTTGTTGAAAGCGCATGACCACAGAGGCAAAGGCTTCGTTGACCTCAAACAAATCGATGTCGGAAATGTTCATGCCATGATCAGCAAGGATTTTATGCGTCACGGGCACGGGACCTGTCAGCATGATGGTGGGTTCGGTGCCGATTTTGGCCGTTGCACGGATACGGGCGCGGGGTTTTAGGCCGTGGCGGATGCCGAATTCTTTGTTGCCGATCAACACAGCCGCCGAGCCATCAACGATGCCCGATGAATTGCCTGCGTGGTGGATGTGGTTGATCCGCTCCAGATGTGGATATTTCATGATCGCGACTTTATCAAAGCCGGGCATCATTTCGCCCATGTCTTTGAAGCTGGCCTTGAGTGCGCCAAGCGATTGCATGTCGGTGCCGGGGCGCATGTACTCGTCCGTATCCAAAATGGGCAAGCCGTTTTGGTCAACGATTGGGATGATGGATTTGGCAAAGCGGTTGTCGTCCCACGCGGCTTTGGCGCGGATTTGGCTTTCCACTGCCAGGGCGTCGGCCTGATCGCGGGTGAAGCCATATTCAGTGGCGACCAAGTCAGCCGAGATCCCCTGAGGCACGAAATAAGTGCCCATGGCCACGGTCGGATCAACGGCGATCGCCGCACCGTCACTGCCCATCGCCACGCGGCCCATCATTTCAACACCGCCCGCGATATAACCATCGCCTGCGCCGCCTTTGATTTGGTTGGCTGCCAGATTGACAGCCTCCATGCCAGAGGCGCAGAAACGATTGATGGCGAGGCCGGGAATCGATTGATCAAGGTCCGAGGCCAGCACGGCCGTGCGGGCCAAGCAGCCGCCTTGTTCTTTGACTTGGGTGACGTTGCCCCAGATCACGTCCTCGACGGCGTGGCCTTCGAGGCTGTTGCGGTTTTTAATTGCGTTCATGATTTGCGCAGACAGGCTGACGGCTGTGACTTCGTGCAATGCACCGTCTTGGCGGCCTTTGCCGCGGGGGCTGCGTACGGCGTCGTAGATGTAGGCTTCGGTCATGGTGGTTTCCTTTGTTTATGCGCGATCAGCGGGGCTGCCGGGCATCAGATCGTAGGGGTGTTTCCAGCCTGGTGTGTTGCTGATGCGAGTTAGCCAGGCGTCGATGTGGGGCCACGCGGTCCGGTCGAAGCCAAACGCCTCGGGGTAATAAAGGTAGCCGCAGCAGGACAGGTCGGCGATTGTTAGCTTGTCGCCGACAATCCAGTCGCGCCCCTCAAGATGAGTGTTCAAGGTGGCATAGGCGGCCTTTAGGCGGCCTTGCATGAAGGGGATCACGCCTGCGGGTTGTTTGTCTTTGGGCAGGAAGTGGATCAGAAAACGGGTCATGCCGGCGACAGAGGAGAGTTTGTGGTTGTCCCACAGGATCCAACGCAGAATTTCGCGGTTCTCGGTGGCGTCTTTGCCGCCCAGCTTGCCCGATTTTTTGACGACATAGTCCTGAATCGCGCCGGATTGAGTGAGGGTGAAATCCCCATCAACCAATGCGGGCGCTTCGCCCATCACGTTGAGACTTTGAAACTCGGGGCTGCGGGCTTGGCCGCCGAAAAAGTCAACGAAGACGGGTTCCCAATCGAGTCCCGAAAGTTCAAGCGCAATGGCGGCTTTGTAAGAATTTCCGCTTTCGCCGAAACAATGAAGTTGGAGTGTCATATCAGACCTTTCAAGTTTTGCCCTACCGGCCCAACTGGGGGTTTCACCCCCAGACCCCCAAGGTATTTTATGCAAGAAGAATGGGGGCGGTAAGGATGTATTAAGGTTAATGAGCCTAGAGTGGTTTTGCGGCACAGGCTGAGGAGCCGATGACCGTGCAAGGAGAAAGCCCCGCAGCGCCCCGCCTTAATGGCCGGTCGGAGCGGGGCTGATGCTTTTGCCCATTCTTCTTGCCTTAAATACCTCCGCCGGAGGCGATCCGGCATTTCCCCCATCAAATCCATCACCGTTTACGTGCCTCCAGTTCGGAATTGAACAGGCGCAGGCGGTGGGTCAGGTTGTCCTCGTCAATCACGCTGGTGAAGTTTTCAAACAAAAAGGACAGGGCTTCGCCCTCGTCAAGGCCTGCTTCTTTTGAAAAACTTTTTAGGCGGCGATAACCATCTTCGGTCATTGCAACCGGAAAACGGCGGGTCAGGCGCAGGCGTTTGGGCATAGTTTCTCCCTTAAAGTCGCTGTGGCGGTTTTCGCGTCGTATTTGCGAAAACCGCCAACCGTGAGTGCTCCTCCCTTGGAGCGGTTGTTCTCAGTCTAGAAGGCTTCTGCGTCCAGCGCCATCACTGTGTCCGCGCCGGATTGGATGCGCGCAAGGTGCATGCCTGTGGCGGGTAGGTGACGGGCCATGTAATAGCGTCCAGTTGCCAGTTTGGTTTCATAAAATGCGGTGTCAGATGCGCCAGAGGCCAGTGCGGCGTTTGCGGCTTTGGCCATGCGGGCCCACATCAGCCCCAGACAGGTATGGCCAAACAGGTGCATAAAGTCGTTGGAACCTGCCAGCGCGTGGTTCGGGTTGCTCATGCCGTTTTGCATGAAATACATGCCCGCCGCCTGCAAGTCTTTGCTGGCCTGTTTTAGCGGGTCAAGGAAGTCTGCTTTCAGCGCCTCGTCCTCGGCATTTTCCTTGATGAAGTTTTTGACCATGTCAAAGAACGCCATCACATGTTTGCCACCGTCTTGTGCTAATTTACGCCCAACCAAATCCAATGCTTGAACACCATTGGCGCCCTCATAAATCTGCGTGATGCGCGCGTCGCGCACGAATTGGCTCATGCCATGTTCTTCGATATAGCCGTGGCCACCGAATACCTGTTGGGCTTGCACCGTCATGTCGAAACCCTTGTCCGTCAGGAACCCCTTCACGACAGGTGTTATCAAGGAAACAAGCCCATCTGCATTTTTGTCACCCGTGCGATGGACCTGATCAATCAGGTTCGCGCTCCACAACAAAAACGCGCGCCCACCCTCAACAAAGCTTTTCTGGTCCATCAGGTTGCGGCGCACATCTGGGTGCACGATGATCGGATCCGCTGGACCGTCAGGGTTTTTCACACCGGTCACGTCGCGCCCTTGCAGGCGGTCCTTGGCGTAGATCACGGCGTTTTGATAGGCGGCTTCAGCTTGGGCCAGCCCTTGCATGCCGACGCCAATGCGGGCTTCGTTCATCATGGTGAACATGGCGCGCATGCCTTTGTGTTCTTCACCCAGCAAATAGCCAACCGAGTCATTGTAGACCATCACGCAAGTGGCGTTGGCGTGGATGCCCATCTTTTCCTCGATGTTGCCAACAGATACGCCATTGGAGGGGCCAAGCGAGCCGTCTTCCTTAACGATGTATTTTGGCACGATGAACAGCGACACACCCTTGATACCCTCGGGGCCGCCTGCGATTTTGGCCAGAACCAGATGGATGGTGTTGTCGGACAAGTCGTGATCGCCCGCCGAAATGAAGATTTTCTCGCCGGTGATTTTATAGCTGCCGTCGGATTGGGGATCGGCTTTGGTGCGCATCAACCCCAGATCGGTGCCACAATGGGATTCTGTCAGGTTCATAGTGCCTGTCCATTCACAGGATACCATTTTGGGCAGGAATTTGGCTTTTTGTTCGGCCGTGCCGTGAGCGTGGATCGCTGAATATGCGCCGTGGGTTAGGCCTTGATACATCACAAACGCCTGATTGGCACCTGAGAACAACTCGCCAACGGCGGTGCCCAACACGTAGGGCATGTTTTGTCCGCCGTATTCTGGATCGCAATCCAGCCCAGTCCAGCCGCCCTCTTTCATAACCTCAAAGGCTTCTTTGAAGCCCTTGGGGGTGGTCACTAAACCGTTTTCAAAGGTGCAACCCTCAACATCGCCTGATGCGTTGATCGGGGCCAAAACATCGCTTGCCACTTTGCCGGCCTCTTGCAGAACCGCGCCGGTGAAATCGGCCTCTAGCTCGTCATAGCCTGGAATGTTGCTGGCGCTGACGCCCAACAAATCATGCAGCACAAATTGGATGTCTTTGACGGGGGCTGTGTAGCTAGGCATGTTGTGGTTCTCCGAGGTTGGGTGTTGGTTCGGCGGCGTTGGTTTTTTCAGCGGCTTTTGACGGGATCTCGCCTTCGACCCAATCAATCAGTTCAGCCAATTCCTTCAAAACCAGGTTCAGTTCATTGCGTTGTTCTGTCAACTGAACAAGCCGCTCTTTGCCGACCTTCAGTGAATAAACAAACTGCGAATGCGAGGCGTCGTTCAGATCATAAAGATTGATGATCTGGCGAATTTTTTCCAAATCAAACCCAAACCGCTTGCCGCGCTGGATAAGTTTTAATCTGGCACGCTCACGGTAGGAGTACAGTCGCTTTTGCCCTTCGCGGCTAGGCGAAAGCAGTTCTTTGGACTCATAAAATCGCAATGTGCGGGGTGTTACATTGAACATTTCACACATTTCCCGAATTGTCATAATCTTATCATCTTTCATAGTGCGCTCCTTAAGACGACCGATGTAAACTCGTTACAGGGCATCACATGTAGCGCATCGTTTCACCTTACAACCATGCTTGACGCGAAGGTAAATGTAACGTGGCGTCAAAAGTCGTTTGACGAAACGTCAGTGAATTTGACGTAGGGTCAAACGCAAGAAAGTTATCGCAAGGAATTTGGCAGATTTCAGGTCAGGTAAGGAATACCTTACCTTATTTTACTGGCCTTAACGCATCCGCGGCTTCATTTCGCAGCTGTTGTAGTTCCGAAATTGATTCGTCCAGTTGTTTGCGCTGTTCCGCCAGTGCATCCAGTTGGCGGTCAGCCCGTTCCACCCAGATTTCCAATTGGGCTGTCGTACCCTTTTGCTCATAAATTTCGAGCCATTGACGGATTTCCTCAAGCGAGAAGCCAAAACGACGCCCGCGCAGGATCAGCACCATACGCGCCACTTCACGTGGGCCATAGCTGCGGGTGCGCCCATCTTTTTCAGGTGTAAGCAACTCGATGTATTCGTAATACCGCAGGGTGCGAGGGGTTACGTCAAAGCGTGCGCACATTTCTTTGAAAGTGAGTTTACTGTCTGGCATCGTTGTCGGCTCCTGATGGGGAAACTTACCCAATGCGCAACGGTGATGCAATCCGCGTCAGTTTAAAAGCCCAGGAGCAAAAAAGTAGAATGCATACCCCAACACAAGGGCTGGGAGCGATGCGTGGGGTGTTTTTGGGGCTAAATCTGTTCAGGAGTGCCGAAATACTGCGCGAAGGAAGGCCAATTTTGGCTGTCTGTGTGGGCATTTTGGCAATCCGACTCTATTTCCGACTATAATGCTAGGGAATGCGCTGGCGTAGCGCAAGTAAAATAGTCAGGTATAGAGTCTGGCTAGTTCATAAAGCCTGGCGCCAAGAAGTGGAACAGATAGGCCAGCAAAACGGCTGGAAACGCCGAGTAGAGCGTCGCAAGCATGGCAACCCGCGGGTTCAGCGCGATGGCGGGGAACAGCGCGTCGCCGTCATTGGAAATCGCGTTGCCCATCAGGGCTGAAAACGGGATCAGCCCGTTGATATAAAAGGTCGAGACCAACACCTGCGGTCCGCACCCCGGAATAAAGCCGATTATGATGCCGATCATTGGCAACAGGACGCCGATCGAGTTAAACATCGCTTTTAAGTCCAGCCCTGCGTAGGCCACAACATAATCAAAGGCCAGATAGGCCCCGATCACCCAGACTGTGATAAAGCTGGTTTCCTCGGCCATGCGGGTCACGGGGGAATCTTTGGCGTTGGTCATGGCTTGCAAATCCGAGGTTGACCAGATCAGCAGGCCAACAATGGTGCCCGTCAACCCGACCCAGATCATAAAGTCGCCGTAAACAGCCTCTAGGTCCACTTGGGCTAGTTGTGAAATTCCGATCACCAGACCAGGGAGGGCAATCGCAAGATAGAGATAATCCTTGATCCGAGTGCGCCCAACCTCTGGAGCCAACTCGCATTGGCCAGATGCTTCGGCCACGGGACCACCGATTTTGAGCGCATCAAGCGTCCAGCCCATCACCACGCCCGCCACCAAAGACAAAGGCAGCACCACCAACGCCGCATCAGGCCGTGTGGCGATCAGTAAAAAGGCCGCATCACCCATGGTGGCGGTCAGCGCCGCAACCACGGCACCAAACCCGACATTGCCGGATGAATAGGCCGCCACCACAACCACAGCGCCACCGCAGCCGGGGGTCGATCCTAGCAAAGCAGCCAGCGGCACTTGATAGCCCTTGGCCTTTTGCAAGGAATGGCCGATGTCAAAGTTGAAAACCCGCTCGGCCCCATAAAACAACAGCAATGTCGCTGCCACAAACGAGGCAACCTGTACATAGGCGTCCACCATCAGGCCACGGGTCAGCGGCCCCAGTTCACCTGGTGCGACGGCAAGGGTGAAGTAAATCAGCACGACAATCAGCCGCTTTAGGCGAAACGGGCCAAATTTGTCCTTGGCCACAAAGGGCGATGACATGATGGTTGGGTTTGCCTGTGCGGTGTTCATTCTGGCGCCTTGCAATTGCGAATTATTCTCAATTGCAATAAATAACACTTGCGGCGTGTTTGGCAAGGGCCAATAACATCCAAGAACAAAAATGCGAAAGGTTGCCAATGTCAGATTCAAGAGTTGAACAGCTGCGCCAGTTTTTTGCCATATCGCCGCATTTCGGGGCGTTGGGCATGGAATTGGGCGAGATGGGGGACGGCAAAGCCATCGTTTCGATGCCATATGACGAACGTTTCATCGGCGATCCTGAAACGGGGGTGATATCTGGCGGGGCGGTTTCGGCCCTGATGGACACCTCCAGCGGGGCAGCGGTGATGTGTCACTCCGCAAATGCTGCGGTTACAGCGACACTGGATTTGCGCATTGATTATATGCGGCCCGCCACACCGGGGCAGCGGATAACCGCACATGCGGAATGTTATCAAGTCACCCGCTCGGTTGCTTTTGTGCGAGCGATTGCGACGGATGATGATACCGCGCGGCCAGTGGCCACAGCAACGGGTGCATTTACCTTTCAAAGAATAGAAGAGGGCCGATCATGAACCATTCAAAACCCGAACCTCTTCAGGTAATCAAACAACGCCGTGATGCGGCATTAAGCTCGCTTGTGAGCGCGGTGCCCTATATCAGTTTTCTCGGGATCGAGTTTGACCGGCGTGGCGACGAGTTGACGGCGGTGCTGCCGTTTGACGAAATGCTGATCGGCAACCCGATGCTGCCTGCAATCCACGGCGGGGTGACGGCTGCGTTTCTGGAAATCACGTCGATGATCGGCCTGAGCTGGTCGGTGCTGTGGGGCGAAATCGAGAGCGGGAAGGCCGAGCTGCCCGCGATACCGCGCTTGCCCAAAACTATTGATTTCACCGTTGATTACCTGCGCACAGGTCTGCCGCGCGATGCCTATGCGCGGGCGCGGGTCAACCGCTCGGGGCGGCGCTATGCCTCTGTGCATGTCGAGGGCTGGCAAGATAACCGCCAGCGCCTGTTTGCCCAGGCCACGGGACATTTTCTGATGCCGCAACGGGGTGAGTGA
>DEIK01000004.1:23605-23902 GCA_002352425.1 Rhodobacteraceae bacterium UBA2776 | reverse complement strand
GGCGAGGATTTCTACGGCTTCTATCTGGACTCGCTGGATATTGTGGCTGCGGTCGTGGCGATTGTTCTGGTTTCTTCTTTGGTGCTGTTTTCACAATACACCAAAACAGGCCGCGCCATGCGGGCTGTGGCGGATGACAATCAGGCGGCCCTATCCGTGGGCATTAGCCTGCGCACCATCTGGGTGATTGTTTGGGCAATCGCCGGATTTGTGGCGCTTGTGGCAGGGATCATGTGGGGCAGCAAATCAGGCGTTCAGTTCTCGCTGTCATTGATCGCGCTCAAGGCCTTGCCGGTT
>DEIK01000004.1:9464-23528 GCA_002352425.1 Rhodobacteraceae bacterium UBA2776 | reverse complement strand
TTCTTGGTTGGTGCGCCTTATCTGGGCGGTGCTACCGAAAATTGGTTTGCCTATGTGTTGGCATTATTGTTCCTCGTATTTCGGCCTCAGGGTCTGTTCGGCGACAAGATTATCGAGAGGGTATAACAGATGCTGTATCGTGAAGCAGGTGACTACAAAACATCTTACGCAAAAGACAACCAAACATTCCCGATCAAATTTGATCGCGTGGCCTATTACGTCCTGTTGTTAGTGGCCTTCTGTGTGGTGCCTTTTGTCATCAATGATTATTGGGCCAGTGCGGTTCTGGTGCCTTTCTTGATCTATGTGATCGCCGCTTTGGGCCTGAACATTCTGATCGGATACTGTGGGCAACTTAGCCTTGGCACCGGCGGGTTTATGGCGGTGGGTGCCTATTCGGCCTATAAGTTGATGACGTCATTCCCTGATGTTTCAATCATCATCCACATTTTGATCGCGGGCGTGATTACGGCGCTGGTCGGGATGCTGTTTGGCCTGCCTTCGTTGCGGATCAAAGGGTTCTATCTGGCGGTGGCAACGCTTGCCTCGCAATTCTTCCTGATCTGGTTGTTTAACCGGGTGCCGTGGTTTTATAATTATTCGGCCTCTGGCACGATCAACGCACCTGAACGCACAGTGTTCGGGGTGAATGTGACTGGCCCGAATGTTGATGCCTGGGCGCAATATATGATTTGTCTTGTCTTTGTGGTGGGCTGTGCATGGTTTGTGCGCAACCTGACGCGCGGCACATTGGGGCGTAGCTGGATGGCGATCCGTGATATGGATATTGCGGCAGAGATCATCGGGGTGAACCCGCTGAAAGCCAAACTTTCGGCCTTTGGGTTGTCCTCGTTTTTCATCGGCATTGCCGGCGCATTGCTGTTCACAGTCTATCTGGGCGCAGTTGAGGGTGGCGAAGCCTTCGGGATTTCCAAATCTTTCCTCGTGCTGTTTATGGTTATCATCGGCGGGCTGGGATCAATCCTTGGATCATTCCTTGGGGCGGCGTTCATGGTGTTGATGCCTGTACTACTTAAGAATGTTCTGGTGGGGAATTTGGGTTGGCCAACAGATGTTTCCGCACATTTCGAATTTGTTATTGTTGGCGCGCTGATTATGGCCTTCCTGATTTTTGAACCACACGGGTTGGCGCAGCTTTGGCGACTGGCAAAAGAAAAACTAAGACTTTGGCCGTTCCCGCATTAGGGTATGGTCAACTATAAAAGATCGGGTAAACCTCGACGCGGGATTATCGAGACGACAATTCAATGGAGGAGAACTACTAATGAAACTTAAACTAGCAACAATGGCAGTTGCGGCAGTAATGGCCGCAGCCCCGGTAATGGCCGATCTGGTCTTCCCGGCGCTCAGCTATCGCACCGGACCTTATGCCGCAAACGGGATTCCGTTTGCCGATGGCTATGCCGATTATTTCACGCTGCTTAATGAACGTGACGGCGGCATCGGTGGCGAAATGACCAAACTGATGGAATGCGAAACCGGCTATAACACCGAAAAAGGTGTTGAATGCTACGAAGCCACCAAAGGCAGCAACCCGTTGGTTTATCAACCCCTGTCCACCGGCATCACCTATCAGCTGATCCCGAAAATGACAGCAGATGACATTCCGATGCACACCATGGGTTACGGTCGCACGTCCGCCAAGAACGGCGAAGTGTTTCGCAACATCTTTAACTATCCCGCAAACTACTGGGATGGCGCATCAGGTGCGGTTAACCATGTTCTGGATGTTGAAGGTGGTGACATCAAAGGCAAAAAAATCACGCTGATTTATCACAACTCTGCCTACGGCAAAGAGCCGATCCGCACATTGGAAGAGCTGTCCAAAAAGCACGGTTTTGAGCTGAAAGTGATCCCTGTGGATCACCCGGGCCAAGAGCAAAAATCGCAATGGCTGCAAATTCGCCGCGAGAAGCCTGACTATGTGTTCATGTGGGGCTGGGGTGTTATGAATTCGGTTGCCATTCAGGAAGCTGCGAACATCAAATTCCCGATGGATCATTTCATCGGTATCTGGTGGTCCGGTTCTGAAAATGACGTTATCCCTGCGGGTGCTGGCGCGAATGGCTATAAATCGCTGACATTCCACGGCGTTGGTTCTGATTACCCTGTTTATGCTGACATCCAAAAATATGTTGTGGATGCTGGTAAGGCTGCGGGTGCAGGCGATCAACTTGGTACGGTTCTGTATAACCGTGGTTTGTATGCGGCGATGTTGGCTGCCGAAGCTGTGAAAACAGCACAAGGTATCCACGGCACTGCTGCCATCAATGCTGTGCAAATGCGCGATGGCATGGCGGCACTGGAAATTACTGCGGCTAAAATGGCTGCAGCCGGGCTTCCTGAGTTTGGGCCAGAGTTCAAGGTGTCTTGTCAAAATCATGGCGGTAACGGCTTTGTTGGCGTTGCTCAGTGGGACGCAGCAGCAGGCAAGTGGAACTCGGTTTCCGACTACGTCCAGTCTGACCAAGACGTGATCGGTGCATTGGTTGCTGAAGATTCAGCCGCATATGCAGCTGAAAACAACATCACACCGGGCTGTAACTAAGCCCGATACCCGGGCTGCCATTCGCGTGGCCCGGGCAATTCGTTTGAATATTCAGGACATGTAAAATGCTCGACGCCACAAAGACACAAGAGACCCTCCTTGAGGTCAACAACATCGAAGTGATCTACAACCACGTGATCCTTGTGTTGAAAGGAGTTAGCCTGTCGGTACCCAAAGGCGGTATCACGGCCTTGATGGGCGGCAACGGGGCGGGGAAAACCACCACGCTCAAAGCAATTTCAAACCTGCTGCGTTCAGAACGCGGGGAGGTTACCAAAGGCTCAATCAGTTATCGCGGCCAAGATGTCGGCGATATGAACCCCTCTGATATGGTGCGCAAAGGCGTTATCCAGGTCATGGAAGGGCGTCACTGTTTTGAACACTTGACCGTCGAAGAAAACCTGATGACCGGTGCCTACACCCGCAAAGACGGCAAAGGCGCGGTGTCAGCTGATCTTGAAATGGTTTACAATTATTTCCCTCGCCTGCGCGAGCGCCGTAAATCGCAAGCTGGGTATACATCCGGCGGTGAACAACAGATGGTTGCCATGGGCCGCGCTCTAATGAGCCGTCCTGAAACCGTTCTGCTGGACGAGCCATCCATGGGATTGGCCCCACAGTTGGTTGAGCAAATTTTCGAGATCGTGAAAAAGATCAACGAAGAAGAAGGCGTGTCCTTTCTGCTTGCCGAACAAAACACCAATATGGCTCTGAAATATTCACATTACGGCTATATTCTGGAATCTGGCCGCGTGGTGATGGATGGCCCAGCCGCCGACCTGCGTGAAAACCCCGATGTGAAGGAATTTTATTTGGGAGTTTCGGACGAGGGGCGCAAATCATTCCGTGATGTGCGGTCTTATCGTCGTCGTAAGCGGTGGTTGTCATGAGCACTTTTTTCGACGACCTTGAAACCCGTTCAGCTGATGCACGCGAGGCGGCGCAGACAACGGCTCTGACCGCGCGCTTGGCCGAGACACATGCGCCGGACGATTGGAAAGCGATTGCAGCAGGCGTGAAATCGCTATCTGATTTGCCCAAGCTGCCGTTGTTACGTAAATCAGATCTGGCGGGCTGGCAAAAAGCGCAGCCGCCGTTTGGTGGTATTAAAACCAGCAATGTCGCGCATATTTTCCAATCCCCCGGCCCGATATACGAGCCCGGCGGGATCAGCCATGATTGGTGGCGGATGGGTCGGTTTTTACATGCTTGTGGCATTGGCAAAGGCGACATCGTTCAGAACTGTTTTGGTTACCATCTGACCCCAGCTGGCATGATTTTTGAATCTGGTGCGCGGGCCGTTGGGGCGACTGTATTGCCGGCTGGTACGGGCCAGACCGAATTGCAGGCGCGCGCGGCGCATGACATCGGCGTGACAGCCTATGCAGGCACACCGGACTATTTGAAAGTGATCTTGGACAAAGCGGATGCCATAGGCTTGCCGCTAAAAATCTCGCGGGCGGCCGTTGGCGGCGGGGCGCTCTTCCCCTCGTTACGTCAGGAATATGCCGACCGTGGGATACTGTGTTTACAAAGCTATGCGACCGCCGATTTGGGCAATATTGCCTACGAAAGCCAAGCTGTTGAAGGCATGATTATTGATGAAGGCGTGATCGTCGAGATCGTCACGCCCGGCACCGGTATACCGGTTGCAGTTGGCGAAGTGGGTGAGGTGGTTGTGACTTCGCTGAACCCGGATTACCCGCTGATCCGCTTTGCCACAGGCGATCTTAGCGCCGTGATGCAAGGCCAGAGCCCCTGTGGGCGCACCAATATGCGCATCAAGGGTTGGATGGGGCGTGCCGATCAAACAGCCAAGATCAAGGGGATGTTTGTGCGCCCCGAACAGGTCGCCGATTTTGTCGCCAAACATGATGAAATCAGCCGTGCCCGCGTGATCGCAAGCCGTGACGGCGAGATGGATGCGATGACAGTTCAGATCGAAACGGACGCTACAGATGCAGAGCGTTATTTGATATCAATTACAGATACTCTAAAGTTAAAGGGCAAAATCGAGCTGGTTGCAAAAGGCAGCCTGCCCAACGACGGTTTAGTGATTGAGGATCAGCGAAGTTACGATTGATCCAATGTAAAACAAAGGAGTGAGTGACATTATGTTGAATTTCAAACAGGTGGCGCTCGCAAGCGCTTTGGCGGTGTCTGGATTGCCGGTTCTGGCGGAAGACATCGCATTGGTGGTCGGAAACAGCACATTCAAGACCCAACCCAAAACCCAAGATGCCCTACAAGTCCGGTCGGTAAAAACCACGCTTGAAGCTGCGGGCTTTCGGGTGATGTACGGCGAAAATCAAACCAAAAGCGATCTGATCGAACTGGCCTCTGAATTTGTGCGGACAGCACCGGATGCTGACCATGTTGTGGTTGTGCTCAGCGGACAAATTGCTTCGACCCAGCGTGACAGCTGGTTTTTGGCGACAGATGCTCAGGCACCGAATATCCTTTCGATTGGCGATGTTGGCTTGTCTATGGGTGGGCTGATGGACGTCTTGGCGCAAAAACCCGGCGCAGCGGTGATGGCTGTCGGGGAAAACGCTAGCGATATGTTTTTGGGGGATTTTTTGGTGCCGCAAGCCGAAGGTTTGACCGCTGCACAGGGGGTAACACTGGTGCGCGGCCCGACTCGCGAGGTTATGCAGTTTTTGAATCAATCCGTGTTGAAACGCGGTCAGGTCATGGGGGGGGCGCCCGCAAACACTGTGGTGTCAGGACATACATCGCTGTTTGGGCCGTTCTTGCCCATGGTCGCCACCGCTGACCCCGCTGCGCTAGCAACCGTCAATCCGGCGGATCGGGCCTACTGGAAGGCAGTGCGTGACATTGGCACGATTGAGGCCCTAAGGACTTATGTCGAGCGGTATCCAGAGGGGCATTTCATTGACAATGCGAACAAAGCGATCGAAAAATTGGTTGCCAACACTCCGTTAAGCCGCGCCAAGGAGGGTGAGAAACGGTTGGAGTTGAACCGCCAAGCGCGGCGTCAAATCCAGCGGAATTTGGCGATGCTCGAATTTGATCCACGCGGGATAGATGGGTTGTTCGGACCAAACACGCGCGCTGCGATCCTAGCTTGGCAAACCTCGATTGGGCGCGACGCGACGGGCTATTTGAAGGGTAAGCAGATTACTGCCTTGCAATCAGCAGCTGACGCGCGCGCAAAGGAGTTGGAAAACGAAGCGCGTCGTCGCCAAAAAGAAGAAGAGCTGAAAGACCGCAAATATTGGGGCCAAACCGGCGAAACTGGCACAGAAGACAGCCTGCGATCCTATTTGAAGCGGTATCCGGACGGGACCTATTCTGAAATCGCGCAAAAGCAGATTGTCAGATTTGAAAACGAGCGCCGTGCCAAGGCCGCAGTGGCCGAACGTAAATACTGGGATGAGGTCCGCGCAGATGGGTCGGCCAAGGCCTATCGTGTCTATCTGCGGAAATACCCAAATGGTGCATTTGTGCCCAGCGCCACGGCCAAACTGGCCGCGTTAGAGGAGCATGACGGCAAGGTCGAATTGATCCGCAGTGCGCGCAAAGAAGAGGCGCGTGTTGCCGGGACGGTTGAGATTCGGGTGTTCGTGGAGCGCAAACTGAGCGACTTGGGGCTAAATCCTGGTCCAGTCGATGGTGTGTTTGATGATAAGAGCCGTCGTGCGATGCGCAAATTTCAACGGGTGCGGCAGTTGCCAGTTACGGGGCATGCGACGCAGCAAACCATCGTGCGGCTGATGGCGGTGCAATAACAACCACCAGAGCAAAGAAAAGGCCGCCAGAGCGATGCTCGGCGGCCTTATTCAATTCAGTAGTCGTTTGGTTTAGCCCTGACGAGCTTTGAACCGTGGGTTCGTTTTGTTGATCACGTAAACACGGCCTTTGCGACGCACAATGCGGCAATCGCGATGGCGGCCTTTGAGTGAACGCAAGGAATTGCGAATTTTCATAACCTTCTCCTCGTATCGCGGCGCAGCGGCGCCTTTGTTTCAATTTCGTTCCCGCGCGATGCGGGCATATGGTGGGCACTACTGGGATCGAACCAGTGACCCCTTCGATGTCAACGAAGTGCTCTACCGCTGAGCTAAGCGCCCATATGGCCGAACCAATTCGTAGACGTCCCATAAAAATAGGACGCGGCAGAACCGCGTCGGTGTGCTGGTCTATAAAAGGAGTCGCGGCGGTGATCAAGGGCTTTTGATAAGGTTGTGAAATAGGCTATAGGTATTGTTTAAGGAGATCGGATGTCAAAGGCCACTTATCAACTGAATTTACCTAAGAACCGCACCACAAATGTGGTTTTTGCTTCGCCGCATAGTGGTCGAAATTATTCCTGTGCTTTTTTGCGCAAGACGGTATTGGACGAAATGGCAGTCCGTTCAAGCGAGGATGCTTTTGTTGATTTGTTGTTTGCTGACGTGCCGACATTTGGGGCTCCCTTGTTGTTGGCCAAAACGCCTCGTGCTTTTGTGGATTTGAATCGAAATTGTGATGAGCTGGATCCGGCCCTGATCGAGGGGGTGCGCCAAAGTTCGCATAATGCGCGGATTGCTTCTGGGTTAGGGGTTATCCCGCGTGTGGTTTCCAACGGGCGGGCGATTTACCGTGGCAAGCTTACACGGGTAGATGTGGAAACGCGATTGGCGGCGCATTGGATGCCTTACCACACAACGCTCGAAACAGTGTTGGAGCAAAGTCTGCAGATGTTTGGCGAGGCCATTTTGATTGATTGCCATTCGATGCCGCATGAGGCGGTTAAGGGTACAACGCGAAGAGGTACGCGAAAACCCGAGATCGTCTTGGGTGACAGATTTGGGGCCACTGCCAGAAGCGATGTCGTTGACCGGGTCGAGGCCGCGTTCACGCGCGCCGGGTTGAAGGTTGTTCGCAACGCACCTTTTGCGGGGGCCTATATCACCCAGCGTTATGGTCGTCCGGCGCGTCACCAGCATGCGGTTCAGATCGAAATTGACCGATCCCTATATATGAACGAGCGATTGATTCGACCAAACGGGGACTTCCAAAATTTTCAGGCCTTGATCAGTTCAATCGCCAAGGAAATCACCCAGATTGGAATGTCCGAAATCCCGCTGGCTGCCGAGTAAAAAAATACACCGGTGTTAGGTTTAGATCACTTCGCGTTGCCATTTTCGCAAAGGCACAATTGTTGTTGCAGCTCACGTCACGGATGTTGAATTTGCTATGGCCCACAGTGATCGCTGCTTGCAGATTCAGTTTCCACTTTGCGTGGGCGCGGATTGCGCTCTGGATGCCTTCGGCAAGGTTTTTATTCGACATTTCAATTCCTATATTCGCTCGAATCATGATTGATACTGTCGAATCCCGACTAAGGAGAATTGAACGCAGGTTAGGTTGTTAAACCTTGAGGCATTTACCGCAGGGCGCGGCCTTTTTTAATGGCGTTGCGGCCAAATCTGGCGCGGATTTTGTCGGTTGCGCGTTCAGCAGCGGCACGTTTGCCCGCATCTTGGTCCAGCAGGTCCACAGACAGGTCCGCTGTGTCGGCAAGGGACAGTTCGCTGATCCCGACCCCGATCAGACGGTATGGCCCTTCATTGCCAACCAACGCCATCAATTCGCTGGCGGTACGATATATCCGGTCGGCCATTTGGGTCGGGTCATACAGGCTAACGCGGCGGCTTAGCTGGGTGTGGTTGGCACGTTTTAGTTTCAGCGTGACGATGCGACCCGCTTGCCCCTTGGCCTTGGCCCGTGCCGAGACCTGTTCGGACAGACGAAAGATATGGCCATCCAACACAGTCAAGTCAGAGGTATCAGTGGAAAAGGTGGTTTCTTTGGAAATACTTTTGACCGGCGCACTGTTTGACACACGGCGCATGTCTTGACCACGGGCAAGGTGCCATAGACGATCTCCCATGGAGCCGAACCTTGCACCCAAATCTTTGCGATCCCAGCGTAAAAGATCAGAAAAGGTGCGGATGCCAGCGGCGTCGAGCGAAACTTGCATTGCTTTGCCGACGCCCCAGATCATCCGCACGGGTTTGTCGCGCAAAAAGTCGTTGGTCTCGGCCTTGCCGATCACGGAAAACCCGCGTGGTTTGTCCAAATCAGAGGCGATTTTGGCAAGGAATTTGTTGTGGGACAGCCCGATAGAGCCGGAGAGCCCCAATTCATTCTCCATGCGTTTGACCAGCTTTGCCAACATCACCGCGGGCGGGGCGTGGTGCAGTTTTTGGGTGCCGGACATATCCAAGAACGCCTCGTCCAGCGACAGAGGCTCGATGCTGGGGGTCAACTCGTCCATCAGCATGCGGATGTCGCGGGAGGCTTGTGCGTAGACCTCCATACGGCCCGGTACGACCTCGGCATCAGGGCAGAGTTTCAGCGCCTGAAACATTGGCATGGCCGAACGTACGCCTTTGATGCGAGCGATATAGCAGGCGGTGGACACCACGCTGCGCGGATGGCGCGAACCGATGATCACGGGTTTGTCGCGCAGGGCTGGATTGTCGCGTTTTTCGACCGAGGCGTAGAATGCATCGCAGTCCATATGTGCGATGGTCAGATCGAATAATTCCGGATGCTCCATCACGCGCGGGCTGCCGCAATCGGGACAGCGGCGGCCGGTGTCAAACTGGGTCAGGCAATCACGGCACAGGGCGGGCATGGGGCGCTTTCGATTGTGAAAAGTGGTATATGAATTCTATATGAATCCCATATGAATTGCATATGACTCTTTTTCGGGTCTGTGTAATGGGCAATCTGGTGGAAAATGAGCCAATGAAAGAGTTTCACGGGGCCAAGATGGCGCTGATTTCAGACCGGCATGTTTTGACCTTGTTGCGAGATGATTTGGCTACAATCCCGTTTCCTGATATGTGGGATTTCCCCGGCGGCGGGCGCGAAGGTAACGAGACACCGCAAGACTGTGTGTTGCGCGAATTGTATGAGGAGTTCGGCCTGCGGGTTAAGACGCAAGATCTGATCTATCAAAACAGCCGGGATGGGGTGTTGCCAGGGCAGCCAAAGATCTGGTTCTTTGGGGCTGTGCTGGATGAGCTGGACCCGCGCCAGATCAGGTTTGGGAATGAGGGGCAGCGGTGGGAAATGATGCCGGTGAAAACCTATCTAGCCCATCCAAAAGCGATTTCGCATTTGCAGGACGGGTTGCGCGGGTTTTTGGCCCATTTGGGATGCTCAGACAGATGATCGATAGTGGGAATGGATGGCTGCAAAAGAGTCACAGAGACTAGATTTGGCGTTGTTAGTCTTTCATTTTCGCGCATAAACCCCATATGTAGTCCTAGGGAACAAAAGAATTGTATCTATGAATAGAAAGGGCGAACCATTGAATATTGAACAAATGATTGCTGAATTACTGGGTGGCAATATTGTGCTGCTGGTGCTTGCAGCACTGATTATCATCTTAATCTTCAAGGCCGTTAAGATCGTGCCGCAATCGGAAAAATATGTGGTTGAGCGGTTTGGAAAACTGCGGGCGGTGCTTGGGCCTGGGATCAATGCGATTGTCCCGTTTCTGGACCGCGTGCGCCACAAGGTTTCGGTGTTGGAACGTCAATTGCCTTCGGCAAATCAAGACGCCATCACCAGCGACAACGTGTTGGTGCAGGTTGAAACAAGCGTATTTTACCGCATATTAGAGCCTGAAAAGACGGTTTACCGGATTCGCGATGTGGATGCTGCGATTGCCACCACTGTGGCCGGAATCGTGCGGTCGGGGATTGGCGAGATGGAGCTGGACGAGGTGCAATCAAACCGTCAACAGCTGATTTCCAAGATCAAAATTCAGATCGCTGAGGCAGTGGATGATTGGGGCATCGAAGTGACCCGTGCCGAAATTCTGGATGTGAATTTGGATCAGGCTACCCGCGAGGCGATGCTGCAGCAGTTGAATGCTGAACGCGCCCGTCGGGCCAGCGTGACCGAGGCCGAAGGGCACAAACGCGCGGTTCAACTGAATGCCGAGGCCGAGCTATATGCCGCTGAGCAATCGGCACAAGCGCGCCGCATTCTGGCAGATGCCGAGGCCTATGCGACCCAAGTTGTGGCCAAGGTGATCAACGAGAGCGGTCTAGAGGCAGCGCAATACCAAGTGGCGCTAAAGCAGGTTGAGGCTATGGCCGAAATTGGCAAAGGCGCTGGCAAGCAGACCATTATGATGCCGAGCAACATTGTGGATGCCTTTGGCGATGCGTTCAAACTGCTGAAAGGGAAAGCATGATGTGGACCACATGGTGGATCTGGATGGCCGGCGCGCTGGTATTGGCAATTCTTGAGGTTTTGGCCCCAACGCATATTTTGTTGGGCTTTGCTATAGGTGCCTTTGCAACGGGCGGATTGTTGTACATTGGCGGAGCAGCGTTCTTCGCAACCTCATTGCCTTACACATTGGTGTTTTTTGCGGTGGTATCGTTGCTGGCGTGGGTCGTGATGCGTCGCGTGTTCGGGCTGCGGATGGAACAGGTGAAAACCTGGAGCAAAGAAGAAGACATCAACGACTGATGCGGCTTCGCAATCCACCGATCATGGTTTTTAACTCGCTGAGGGCTTTGCCCTTGGTGAGCCATGAGGTGGCGAAGGCCAGCACACCGACGGTTTCCCAGACGAACATGTAGCGGTATTGGTCCAGCGGCTCTGAATTGTCCATGATCATATAGGGTATCAGCGCGACAATGGATGTGACGATCAGAATTCCGCAGGCCACAAAAATTTGGTTGCGCGGGGTCCAGATGATTTTGCCCTCAGGCGTGCGATCCCCGCGGGTGAAAATAAACAGGCAAAACAGCGCAAGGCAGATAAAGAAGATCGCGGCGCTGCCAAAATGGAAATAACCGGGGTGACAGGTGAACCCCGAGGCCGGTGAGATGCAGTTTGTGGCCACGCCATTCGGGATATTTCGCATCGGGAACAGGGCGACCCCAATGGCCGCGCATCCCGCAACCCGTGCCACCCATTTGTCCGATAGCCATTCATCCGATTTTTTCTGATAGCCCTTGTAGGACAGCAAAAAGACCCCAATTGCGCAGAGCGCCCCAACCAGAACATCGCCCATCGGTGTATGGTAGTATTCGCTGATCGAGGGTTGGATATCGGTCGGTGTCAGCAGCGAGTAGAGCAGCAGAGAGATTGGCAAAGCGAAGCCAATGATGCCCAAGGCTTGGCGCACGAAAAGGAATGATTGAACCAGTTCGTTTTTCTCTTCTTGTTTTTGACCGTCTTTCATTTGAAATGCTCCTGCGTTGAATACTGTTTCGGGGATTTGGAAATATCAAATCAACGGCAGTATAGCACAGATTTTAAAAGATTGGTTTTGGCCTAGAGGTTGGCCAGTTGGGATTGGATCATTTGGGCCGCGCCGCGCGGGTCTTTGGCTTGCCAGATCGGGCGGCCAACGACGATGTGGTCGGCTCCGTCTTTGATGGCTTGGGCTGGGGTTGCAACGCGTTTTTGATCACCCAATGCGGCACCGGCGGGGCGTACACCCGGGGTGACGATCAGTTTGCCTTTGGCTTCGGGCAGGGTGCGGATTAGTGCGGCCTCTTGCGGCGAAGCGATGACCCCGTCGGCCCCCGCGTTTAATGCATTTGCGGCGCGTTCCAAAACAAGGTCGGGGATGGCGCCGGATTTAATGCAGCAGGCATCCAGATCGGCACGATCCAGTGACGTCAGGATGGTGACAGCGAGGATTTTCATGTCTTTGCGAGCCGCGCCCTGTTTGGCGGCGTTTACCACTTGTGGGTCGCCATGCACCGTTAGGAAATCCAGGTCAAACTGGGCTAGCCCGCGCACGGCGGCCTCGACCGTGGCACCGATGTCGAATAGTTTCATATCCAGAAATATCCGTTTGCCGCGCTCGTCTTTCAGTTCACGCGCCAAGGCCAATCCACCGCCTGTTAGCATCCCCAAACCGATTTTGTAAAACGACACATCCGCGCCGATTTCCTCGGCCAGTTTGAGGCCGGAAAGTGCGTCGGGCACGTCTAGGGCGACGATAAGGCGGTCGTTGGACATGGTATGTTCCTGTATTGTGAGGGTCGGGCCTATTTACGCATCTGGCCCGGCTTTGGCAATGTCGGGTTTGGGCGTGTAGATACGGGCCATGTCGGGGGCTTCGGTACAATACATATGTACCCAGATATATGCGTGTTGGAACAGGGCAATGATCAATGCATTCCATGAGCCAAACAACAGAGCGATACCCCAAAGCCCAAAAAACACCACGCCATACATCGCGTTTGATGTGTATTTGAATGCACCCTTATCGACCAAGGGCATTTCGGCGAAATGATCGCGAAAATGGTCGCCCCCCAAGGCGCGCGGGATGGTGAAATGTTTGATCACTGAATGCATCGCCCAAATCGCGAGGGTTAAAAGGGCGGTGCCTATGACCATCTCGGCCGTGCGAAAGGTGGTGAGCGGGGCGGTGTCGGCCCAACCAATCATAAGGATGCTTAAGGGGCGCACGATCAACAGTGGCATGAATATCATGCCCCAAATTTTCATGTCCCGATCCCCAAATAGTCGCGTCATCATGTTGTGATGAAGTTGCATACGGAAAACGAATGCGACGATGATTTGGTGCAGAATGGCTAGCGTGATCGAGACCAACGCCCATCCCTTGGACGTCAACCCCAACAGGTGAGGGGCGTCTGGGCTTGTGTGTAAAAGCGAAGCTGCGCCAAATGCCATCAACAAGGCGATCGCCAGATGCTGTGGCTGCCCTTGGACTAATTGCGCCAAGGAGCTGCGGTTGCGAATGTCTGCGAGTTTTGCCATCGTCAATCCTCCAAAAGCTCTCCGCTGATGCGGTGGCGCGTTCTTGAGAAGCCTACAGGGAATTGACCGAAATGTCCTGTGTTAACGGGTGCGTTCTATGGGTTGGGCTGTAAAAACACCAAAACCTCTTTGCCAGAGCGAAATTCCGGCATGCGCTTTGCTTGGCGTATCGCTTCGGTTTTTAGATTGTGTTTCAGGATTATCATTTGATTGTCTACGGTCGCGTCAGTCGGCATATCGCATCGGCACTCAAAGCTCATGACATCACAACGATCACCTACGCCACCGCTAATGTGAAAGGTGACACTCCCGATGATTTTCGTGTGGTCGGTATTCGGGCGAATGTTTTGGACTTCTATTTCTGAGATATTCATTACAGGGCTCACTTTTAACAATACTCGCTCTCTATATAGAGGGTTTGCCGGAAAATTAACCTGTCGTTTAGGACATATTAGGCACGTTTTTTGACGCCCGACATCTTGAAGCGACACCTCCCGATAACCACATAATTTATGAGGTCTGGAAAATGACTGTGCCGCGAATAGGGCAGTCAAATCCGCCAGACGCTTTAAAAGGAGAATGACGATGGACATGGAAAAGTTCACCGAACGGTCGCGCGGTTTCATACAAGCGGCCCAAACGATTGCAATGCGTGAGAGCCATCAGCGGCTGTCACCAGAACACCTACTCAAAGCATTGATGGATGATGATCAAGG
>DEIK01000004.1:6346-9352 GCA_002352425.1 Rhodobacteraceae bacterium UBA2776 | reverse complement strand
GGCGATAGTTTCGTTCCGGTCGAGCGCATTTTGATGGCGCTTGTGATGGTTAAATCCAAGGCTAAAGAGGCGCTGGAAGCGGGCGATGTGTCTGCTCAAAAGCTGAACGAGGCGATCAACGACATTCGCAAGGGTCGCACGGCAGACACCGCCAGCGCAGAGGAAGGCTATGATGCGCTGAAGAAATATGCGCATGACCTGACCGAAGCGGCTGCCGAGGGTAAGATTGACCCGATCATTGGGCGGGATGAGGAAATCCGGCGCACGATGCAGGTGCTGAGCCGCCGCACCAAAAATAACCCTGTTTTGATTGGTGAGCCGGGCGTGGGTAAAACCGCAATCGCCGAAGGGTTGGCCCTGCGGATTATCAGTGGTGATGTGCCGGAAAGCTTGCAGAACAAAAAGCTGCTGTCACTGGATATGGGAGCGCTGATTGCTGGTGCGAAATATCGTGGTGAGTTCGAGGAGCGGCTAAAGGCAGTGTTGAATGAGGTCACTGAGGCGGCGGGCGAGATTGTTCTGTTTATCGACGAGATGCACACGCTGGTCGGGGCGGGCAAAGGCGACGGCGCGATGGATGCGTCTAACCTGTTGAAGCCTGCACTGGCACGCGGTGAACTGCACTGTGTCGGCGCGACCACCTTGGATGAATACCGCAAACATGTTGAAAAAGACGCTGCACTCGCGCGGCGGTTCCAGCCGGTGTTGGTTGAAGAACCTACCGTTGAGGACACAATTTCGATTTTGCGCGGTATCAAGGAAAAATACGAGTTGCATCACGGCGTGCGGATTTCGGACAGTGCATTGGTGTCGGCAGCGACGCTATCGCATCGTTACATCACGGATCGGTTTTTGCCCGATAAGGCGATTGATTTGATGGACGAAGCCGCGTCGCGTTTGCGCATGGAAGTCGACAGCAAACCCGAGGAATTGGACGCGCTGGACCGCGAAATTATGCAAAAGCAGATTGAAGCTGAAGCGCTCAAAAAAGAAGATGATGCTGCCAGTAAGGATCGTCTGGAAACGCTGGAAAAAGAGCTGTCAGATTTGATGGAGCGTTCAAACGAGATGACGGCGCAATGGCAGGCTGAACGTGACAAACTGGCCGGTGCGCGTGACATCAAAGAGGCGTTGGAATCTGCGCGGGCCGAGTTGGATATTGCCAAACGCGAAGGCAATTTGGCCAAGGCGGGCGAGTTGTCTTACGGGGTCATTCCCGAGCTTGAAGCCAAGCTGGGCGAAGCTGAAACTAAGGATCAGGGCATGATGGTTGGTGAAGCTGTCCGCCCAGAGCAGATCGCGCAGGTGGTTGAGCGCTGGACGGGTATTCCGACCTCGAAAATGCTGGAAGGCGAGCGCGACAAGCTGTTGAAAATGGAAGACGAGATAGGTAAGCGGGTGATTGGCCAACGTGCGGCGGTGACCTCGGTTGCCAATTCGGTACGCCGTGCGCGGGCGGGGTTGAATGACCCTGATCGTCCACTGGGCAGTTTTCTGTTTTTGGGGCCAACGGGCGTCGGTAAAACCGAGCTGACCAAGGCCGTGGCGGAATACTTGTTTGATGACGAACACGCAATGGTTCGGATTGATATGTCCGAGTTCATGGAGAAGCATTCGGTGGCACGCTTGATTGGCGCACCTCCGGGCTATGTCGGCTATGACGAGGGTGGCGTTTTGACTGAAGCGGTGCGGCGTAAACCTTATCAGGTGATCCTGTTTGATGAGGTCGAAAAAGCGCATCCGGATGTGTTTAACGTTCTGTTGCAGGTGTTGGACGACGGTGTTTTGACCGACGGTCAGGGGCGCACGGTGGATTTCAAGCAAACGCTGATTATCCTGACCAGTAACCTTGGATCGCAAGCGCTTTCGCAACTGCCCGAGGGTACGGACACGGGTGAAGCCAAGGATCAGGTGATGGGCGCTGTGCGCGATCACTTTCGGCCTGAATTCCTGAACCGTCTGGACGAGATTGTGATCTTTGACCGCTTGGCCCGCGAGGATATGACAGGGATCGTCGATATTCAGCTCGGCCTGCTGGGCGCACGTTTGGCACTGCGTAAAATCACACTTGATGTAGATGCGGCGGCCAAAACCTGGTTGGGCGACAAAGGGTATGACCCAGTCTACGGCGCACGGCCATTGAAGCGGGTGATCCAGCGGTATTTGCAGGATCCACTGGCCGAGAAGCTGCTGGGCGGCGAGGTGCTGGACGGCGCGACAGTGACGGTTGGCGCGGGTCCGGATGGGCTGCTGATTGGACAAAGCACCCTTCATTGATAAAGAAAACGCCCTGCGGTAACGTGGGGCGTTTTATGCATCTAATAGGGGCGACAATCAATGAAATCAGTATTTCAAATCCTTGGGGTGATGTTGCTATCCATATTTTCGGCCTCCGCAGCACAAGCCACGTTTTACTGTGAAATGTTAAGCACTACCGAAATGCACGAACGACCGGACACCGATTCTCCAGTTGTGCAAATGGTGCCAAAGGGTGATTTCGTTTCCGACATGTCCGGTGACGAAGGCGTTCAAGGTGAGTGGGCGAAAGTGGCTTACTCGATCGACCCCAAAGCCTATTGGGGCGAGGGCGGAATCGGCTGGGTTAAAAGTGATCAATTGGGTGAATGTGGGTAAGGGTCTATCCCAGCATAAACACATCATACCGCGTTGATTTCCCGGTTATCTGGTGCGACGGCTTGGGCAACCCCTCCATCAAATCCGCCTTTTGCGGCCATTTCAGCACCACGCGGTTGAGGGCACAGGATAGCGCCACTTGCATCAGGGCGGGGGCGTCGGAATCCACGCCGACGATCTCGCGGATTTGGCGCATTTCTTTTTTCACCAAGGCCGATTTGCCACGCGGGGGATGCATTGGGTCGACCAGCACCACGTCGGGGGACAGATCTGGCAACAGGTCTTTGGCATCGCCATGCAACAGGGTCATGCGCGCGATGATATCGGACACATTACTGTCGGCGGCTCGTTCCAGCGCGTCGGCCAGCAGGG
>DEIK01000004.1:0-6254 GCA_002352425.1 Rhodobacteraceae bacterium UBA2776 | reverse complement strand
GTGGCATCCACAACAAAGGGTGTTTTCCCGCCTTTCATGCCAATTGCCTTTGGCAAAGCCTGCCCGCGCCCACCACCAAACTGGCGACGATGGGCAACTGCACCCGTGATAAAATCAATCACCAAAGGCGATGTGCTTTTCATATCATTGTTCCACAAATATCCGCGCCGCAGGCATCAAATCTCTTATAATCCCAGTGCGTCTTTGACGATCTGGTCCAGGAAGGCTTCGACCTCTTTCATGGCACCATCCGGCATGGATTTGAACCCAACAATCACGTCCTCCGCGCCTGCCTTTTGCATCACAAAAATCCGGTAAGGGCAATGAACGACATTCATGATGTCGGCTTCCATGACCTTGCGTGACAGGCTCGCCGAGCAAAAGTTAAAAATGTCAGCGTGCTTAAACAGCATCGTATCCGAGCCAGTTGCGCCGCGGGTCCGTTCCAACATGTCACCCGTATGGCTGGTGAAATCAATCACTAGGCCAGCGTCCAAAATCGCGCTTTCGACTGAAAACACCGTATCGTCGAAATCATCCGCCGAGGTGTAGGTGATGGCCTCGCCTGCCAATAGCGGGGTGGCGACGAAGGTGGCGGTAACAGCGGCGATCAGGTGTCTTAACATTTGCGATCCTTTTTCAATTTTAGCCCGCCCGCAAAAAGGTGACTTGCGTCATGGCGGTCGGGCGCGCAGTCTGCGGATAACTGTAGCCAGACATGCAGAGATGTCAAAAGAACAGAACGGGGAATGTGAATGCGTTTTATGAATTGGGCCGGCTTGGCAATGCAAGGTCTGGCGTTGCTGTTTGTTTTCGTCATTGGGGTGTTGGTGCTGTTGACGATCCTCTTTTTCGTTATCGACCGTTTTCAAAAAGGCGATGCTGTGCGGCGCAATTATCCGGTGATCGGGCGGTTCCGTGGGCTGTTCAGCACATTGGGCGAATTTTTCAGGCAGTATTTCTTTGCCATGGATCGCGAGGAAATGCCGTTTAACCGTGCCCAACGTGAATGGGTTGGGCGTGCTGCGGATGGGCATGGTAACACGATTGCCTTTGGCTCGACCCGCAATTTGTCGGTGGTTGGCACTCCGATTTTTGTGAACGCAGCCTTTCCGCCATTGGATGACCAATTTGCCAAGACCGAACCGATGCAGATCGGACCAACTGCACGTACACCTTATGTGGCGAACTCCATCGTCAATATTTCGGGGATGAGCTTTGGTGCGTTGTCCGCCCCCGCCGTCGAGGCGCTTAGTCGGGGCGCGGCCAAGGCTGGAGTTTGGATGAACACAGGCGAGGGTGGCATGTCGCCTTATCATTTGGCCGGGGGCTGTGATGTGGTTTTTCAGATTGGCACCGCAAAATACGGTGTGCGGGATTTGGATGGCAATCTGTCGGATGATAAGTTGCGCGAAGTGGCCGCGCCTCCCGAAGTCAAGATGTTTGAAATCAAGTTGGCGCAGGGGGCCAAGCCCGGCAAGGGGGGGATACTGCCCGCCGAGAAAGTCACCGCCGAAATTGCCGGTATTCGGGGCATTCCGGCTGGCGTGGCCAGTCTTTCGCCGAACCGCCACGCGGGTGTCGATGATTTTGGCGATCTGCTGGATATGGTGGTGCATATTCGCGAGGTGACGGGCAAGCCGGTTGGGTTCAAAACTGTGGTCGGTTCAACGGAACCGTTCGATGAATTGTTCGCGTTGATCAACGCACGCGGCGCTGCGGATGCGCCGGACTTTATTACGCTGGATGGTGGCGAAGGTGGTACGGGGGCCGCGCCGATGCCGTTGATTGATCTGGTCGGGATGCCGATCCGCGAGGCATTGCCCTTGGTTGTTAACTTGCGGGATGAACATGGGTTGAAGGACCGTGTTCGGATTGTGGCCAGCGGCAAGCTGGTCAATCCGGGGGATGTGGCATGGGCGCTTTGTGCGGGGGCGGATTTTGTCACTTCGGCGCGTGGGTTCATGTTTAGCCTGGGCTGTATTCAGGCACTGAAATGTAACCGCAACACCTGCCCGACGGGGATCACCACCCATGATGCCAGTTTGCAAAAAGGGCTGGTGGTTGAAGACAAGTATGTAAAGGTCGCGCATTACGCCAAGTCGTTGGCCAAAGAGGTTGAAACCATCGCACATTCCGTCGGCGTGTCAGAGCCACGACAGATGCGGCGCAGACATGTGCGGCTGGTTCAGGCGGACGGGCGGTCGGTGCCGATGGATAAGTTGTTTCCGAGGGACAGATAAAGGAGGGGATGCTGTTGGTCGCCAATGTAGGCAGCACAGATATCTGCGTTTAAGACGGTTGGTTTGTTACGATGTTTGGCGTTGTTGCTTGGCACCAGTCGCGGACATTCCCACAAATAGGTCCCCATGAAACAAGGTCACCGGCCAACATAGGGCTGGCCGGTGGTGGTTCTGCTTTGGCAAATTCAGTCGTTACGAACGAATTCTGTTCCCTACCAGCCCATGTGATAGAATGCCCAAATCCGTTCTATGTTCATTGGCAACCATTCTTCGTAATAGCGCCATTCCTGATACTTTGGCAGCTTTACAGAAGTCTTTAGTTCATCCGGATTGTGGACGCCTGCATCCATCGCCCCTTTGACTGCCGCCAATAGATCTTCGAGATATACCCGCTGCTCCATCACCACGCTTGCGACATCAATAGCGGGCTCGGTATGGGGTCCATGTCCTGAAATCACATATTCAAAATCAGCGGCCTCAATTTCCTTAAGACTCCTGATCCATTCATCGGGCCAAAAATCCGGCATCATGCGAAAAGCAACCCGCCGCGGCGTGACGATGTCGACAACGAACAAAATCTTTTCTCTGGGTAGACGCATGGTCACAAGGCTTTCGCCGTGGTTGGGGCCATAATGTTCCAGAATCAGCGTCCGGCCACCCAAGGTCAGTTCGTAATTGTCTTTGAACGTAATGTCAGGCAGTGGTGTCACTGCACTGGGGTGATCACTCAGTTCTTTTAGTATATTTTCATGGCCGACGAATTTTGCGCCTTCGGCCTTGAAGATGATGCCACCAGAAATGTGATCATGATGATTGTGGCTGTAAACCACGTATTTCACCGGCTTGTCCGTGATCTTGCGAATTTCCGCCTGAAGCAATTTCGCAGCCTTGGGGTTCATTGGGTCTGTAACAATAACACCCTCGTCGGTGACAATGAAAATGTTGCGGTAAACCCACCAGCGAAACACGTAAACGCCATCGCCGATCGGTGACACGCTGTGGCCAAAGAGTTCGCCACCCACGGGTTTGTTGATCGGAAATTTTTGGTCCGCATAGGCCTGCGAGAAAAGTGATAACCCCAGAATGAGGATCACCGAGTTTAGGAAGGTTTTCATAGTTAATTCTCCTTTTTCGCATGTGGCTAACGTCTGTTTGCCATTTATAGATCGGTGATTTTGGTATCACTATTTGAAAGCATCTTCTTAATGAGCGCCTGCATCTTGTCGTTTTCTGATTGATCGAGACCTGCCGTGAACTTGGCATTGGTCGCCATGGATTCCGTTGCAAGCCTTGAAGTCAGCAAGAAGCCTTTTTCCGTCAATTTGATATCAACGACTCGCCGGTCAGTCGGGCTATGGTGCCGTTCGAGCAACCCCTGCATTTGGAGCCGATCTAAATGACGCGTGATTGCAGCCCTATCTATTTCAATGAAGCTTGCGAGTGAGGCTGGTGTGGTTTTGCCATGATGCTGGATCGCACTCAACACAGCCCAAGATGCCCGTGTTACGTTATGCACTGCTAACCGCTTTTCGAAGTTTGCCTCAAAGGCACGGGCAAGTTTCGTCACCCAATATCCGGTGCTCGATTGTAGTGAGTGGGGTTTTTCAAGCAAGTGCATCTCCGATTGCTTATAATTGATAAGGTCAATTATAGACTTAGTCAATTATTGTCCACCCCATTTTGCAGAGAGGTATCTGTTCTGAAAACAACTTTGCTTGTTCACATTACAAAAACCAAACAAGTTTGTGAGGCGAGTTGTTTTGGCTTCTTTGACGGGCTGACTTAGGCAAGGTTGGGATACACAACCGGAGATCCAAGATGACATATCGTTTTAAGACTAGTTTGAAGTGGTCCTCTCTGACCCCGCGGATGGACTATATGAACCGTCGGCAAGTGCTGGCGGGGGTTGGCGCGATGGCGCTTACCGCGATGGTATCGCCCAGCGTGGCCAAAATTGCCGCGAAGGCGAGTGCGTTTTCAACCGATGAGAAACCCAACACGCTTGAAGAGATCACCAACCACAATAATTTTTATGAATTTGGCACCTCAAAGAGTGACCCTGCGCAGCACGCGCATCAACTGACCACGGATCCGTGGAGTGTGAAGATTGGCGGTTTAGTTGATAAGCCTGGCAATTACGATTTGGCGGATGTGGTGAAGGGCGTTGATATGGAGGAGCGGATTTATCGGTTCCGCTGTGTCGAGGGTTGGTCGATGGTTGTGCCGTGGATCGGGTTTGAGCTGGCGACGTTGCTGAACCGTGTTGGCGTGCAGTCCGGTGCCAAGTATGTGGCGTTTGAGACATTGCACCGACCTGAAGAAATGCCGTTTCAGAATTCACCACAATTCCCGTGGCCCTATGTCGAGGGGCTGCGGTTGGACGAAGCGATGAACCCGCTCTCTATACTGGCGACGGGTCTGTATGGCGAAGAGATGCCGAAACAGAACGGGGCGCCGTTGCGGTTGGTGGTGCCGTGGAAATACGGGTTCAAGTCGATCAAGTCGATTGTGGGCATCACGCTGTTGTCTGAGATGCCACCGACAACGTGGAACAACATCGGTCCAAACGAGTACGGGTTCTATAGCAATGTGAACCCCGATGTTAGTCATCCGCGTTGGTCACAAGCGTCTGAACGGCGGCTTGGTGGGGGCATATTTGCCAAGCGCCAGCCGACCCTGATGTTCAACGGATATGGCGATGAAGTCGCCAGCCTTTATGACGGTATGGATTTGCGAGTAAATTACTAAAATGAACCGTGTAAATTCAGCCCTTAAACGGGTGCCGAACCTGACTCTATATATAGCCGGTGTTCTGCCCCTATTTTGGCTGCTGTTTTTGCTGTTCAACGGCGGGCTGGGAATTGACCCTGTAAAGGCGTTGGAACATCGGGTTGGCAAGATCGGATTACAGTTCCTTATTGCGGTTCTTGCGGTCACGCCGTTGCGCAAGTTCTTTGGATTGAACCTGATCAAGTTTCGCCGCGCGCTGGGGCTTTTGGCATTCTTTTATATAGCGGTGCATCTGGCGATTTGGTTAGCGCTGGATATTCAGTTCTATTGGGCCGAGATCTGGACGGATATTTTAAAGCGGCCGTACATCACGATTGGGATGACCGGATTTGTGTTGCTGCTGCCGCTTGCCGTGACCTCGAATAATGCGTCGATCAAGCGGATGGGGCCGGTTGGCTGGCGGATGCTGCATAAGTTGACCTATCCGGCGACAATTGCCGGGGGGTTGCACTATGTTTGGCTGGTAAAGGGCTGGCAATATGAGCCGCTGGGCTATTTGGCGGGAATTATTCTGCTATTGGCGCTTCGCATGGGGGGGAATCGCCAGCGAGTCGCTTCAAACTGAACCGAAAGCTCGATGATTCACGCCCGAATCTGGGAAAACTGGCTGACGGGCCGGAAAAATCACCCCGGAAACCAGAAAACCGAGTCGCGAGTCGGGCGATTCACTTCCGAATCCAAAGAATCCGAGTCGTGAATCGGATTTTTTGACCAATGAGTCTGTGGATAAGCCGGAATTTGGCCGAAATTACCCATTCCAAGGGCTGTTTTTCAGGGGCCGATGGTGAATGAGCGGCTTTTTATCTTTCCAAAAAACCTTGTTTTAAAGGGAAAGCAGCGAATTTCAAAAAAATGTCATATTTCCGGAAAAAAGGTCTTGCGACTCTCAGTGGGTAACACTAAACACCCCCTTACCGGACGAGCAGAGACGCTCCAACGGGTCGCCGGAAAGGCCAGACGGTCAAGAAAGCGAAACGAAAACAGAGACTTAGCAGGCAGGCGCGCCAGAAATACTAAAGGCGCTTCGGTTTGTTTTTGTCTCGTGCTCTTTGAAATTATTAGTAACTGAAGAGATATGTGGGCGGTTTGGTTCATTCGATGAACAAACTTAAGCATATCGCGCTACTAGGACTTCGGTCCGATTATGTAGTGTCAGCTTCACTGTTTGGACGGCTTTTTGTTATCTTTGATAACTTCAAGCACAACAAACAGAAGACTGCA
>DEIK01000091.1 GCA_002352425.1 Rhodobacteraceae bacterium UBA2776 | reverse complement strand
GCCCAAGACCCGCGCCAAACGCTGGCCTATGCGGCCGCACTTTGGTTCGGCGCACAGCCTGAATTTATGACGGCTGTCACCGGCACCAACGGTAAAACCTCGGTGTCGACCTTTGTTCGGCAAATCTGGATCGCGATGGGCATTAAAGCCGCCAATCTGGGCACCACGGGGGTCGAGGGGGCTTATACCGCGCCGCTAAACCATACCACGCCTGAACCGATCACCTTGCACCGTGTTTTGGCTGAAATGGCGGGGGCCGGTGTGACACATGCGGCGATGGAGGCCTCATCGCATGGGTTGGAACAGCGTCGTTTGGACGGCGTGCGTTTGACGGCGGCGGGGTTTACGAATTTCAGCCAAGACCATCTGGATTATCACAAAACATTCGAAGACTATTTCAACGCCAAAGCAGGATTGTTTTCGCGGGTTTTGGGTCTGGATGGCACGGCGGTCATCAACATGGATGATGCAAAAGGCGCTGTGATGGCGGGCATTGCCAGGGACCATGGTCAACGGTTGATACGGGTTGGTAAATCCGAGGACGCTGATTTGCGCATGGTCGGCCAGCGGTTTGATTCAACGGGGCAGGATTTACGCTTTGAGTGGCAAGGCAAGGTGCATCAAGCACGGCTGGATTTGATCGGTGGGTTTCAGGCCGAAAACGTGATGGTGGCGATGGGGTTGGTGATTGCTTGTGGTGGTGAGCCTGCCGAAGTGTTCGATACTTTGCAGGAATTGACCACCGTGCGGGGCCGCATGCAACTGGCCGCCACCCGTGACAATGGGGCAGCGGTGTTTGTCGATTTTGCCCACACGCCGGATGCGGTTGCGACCGCGCTCAGCGCGATGCGCCCGCATGTGATGGGGCGTTTGATTGTGGTGCTGGGGGCGGGCGGGGACCGTGATCCTGGCAAACGTATTTTGATGGGGCAGGCGGCGGCGAAAAATGCGGATGTGGTATTTGTTACGGATGACAACCCGCGCTCGGAAGTGCCGGCTGATATTCGCGCCATGGTGATGGAGGGCTGTCCCGAGGCGACTAATGTTGGCGATCGGGCCGAAGCGATTTTGCGCGGGGTTGATGCATTGCAGGCGGGCGACGCTTTGTTGATTGCGGGCAAGGGCCATGAAACAGGGCAAACCGTTGGTCATGATGTTTTGCCGTTTGATGATGTGGAACAGGCCAGCGTTGCTGTTGCGGCCCTTGAGGGGCGGCTGGCATGAGCATTCTATGGACATCCGGGGACGCGGCCAAGGCGACAGGCGGGCACGTGACGACAGCATGGCAGGCCACGGGGCTGTCGATTGACACCCGTTCCATCGAGGCTGGCGATTTGTTCGTGGCGCTTACAGATATACGTGATGGTCATGATTTTGTAGCCCAGGCTTTGGAAAAAGGCGCTGCGGGTGCATTGGTGTCTCGGGTACCCGAGGGTGTGACGCCAGATGCGCCGTTGCTGGTGGTGCCGGATGTGTTGACGGCGCTGGAGGCGATGGCAGTGTTCGCCCGTGCCCGCACCAATGCGCAGGTTGTGGGGGTCACAGGTTCGGTTGGTAAAACCTCGACCAAGGAAATGCTGCGCAGTGTTTTGGCGCGCCAAGGCCGCGTGTTCGCCGCCGAGAAAAGCTTTAACAACCATTGGGGTGTGCCGCTAACCTTGGCGCGTATGCCCGCCGATGCAGATTTCGCGGTGATCGAAATTGGCATGAACCACCCCGGCGAGATTGCCCCGCTTGCCAAATTGACCCGTCCGCATGTGGCGATGATCACCACAGTGGCCGCCGCCCACATGGAGGCCTTTGACGGCATTGAAGGCATCGCCGTCGAGAAGGCAGCGATTTTTGAAGGGTTGGAGCCAAATGGTGCCGCCGTGGTGAATGGCGATCTGGACAACAGCGCAATATTGACTGACGCTGCGCGGGCCGCAGGGGCCAGTTGCAGCACGTTTGGCGCAAAAGACGGCAACACGGATCAGTTGATTGATGTGCAATTGGCCCAAGACACGACAGTGGTGCGTGCCACGCTTGATGGTACCGAGGCATTGTTCAAAATTAGCAGCCCAGGACAGCACTTTGCAATGAATGCGCTTGGGGCGCTTGGGGTTGTGCGCGCCGTTGGTGCAGACGTCGCGATCGCAGCCACCGACATGGGCTTATGGCATCCGCCCGCGGGGCGCGGCACCCGCGAAGTGATCGTGCTGGACGCCTATGATCCTGACCAATCGCTGATCTTGATTGACGATGCTTATAATGCCAACCCAACCTCGTTGGAGGCAGCTTTGAATGTGCTGGCGGCCAGCGTACCGGTTGACGGGGTCGGGCGCTCGCACTCGGGACGCCGGGTCGCCATTTTAGGCGATATGCTGGAGCTTGGCGGTGATGAAAACGCGCTCCATGTCGGGTTTGCCAACCATCCGGCGTTGGAACAAATCGATCTGATCCATTGTTGCGGCCCGCTGATGCGTGGCCTTTGGGAGGCTTTGCCAGACCATAAACGGGGGCAGTGGGCGGAAAAAGCACAAGATATTGCGGTTATTGCCCACAGTCTGCTGGACGCAGGCGATGTGATTTTGGTAAAGGGGTCTTTAGGGTCCCAAGTCAGCGTGGTTGTTACGGCAATCCGCAAGCTGGGCCAAACAAGCGCGACATAAAAATAACAAGGGTACATTGTAAATGCTTTTCTGGTTAAACGAGCTTTCAGACGGCGGTGATTTCTTCAACCTGTTTCGGTACATCACTGTGCGCTCGGGCGGGGCGTTTTTCACCGCTCTCGTGTTTGGCTTTATCTTTGGTCAACCGCTGATCAATCTGCTAAAGCGCAAGCAAAGCAACGGCCAGCCGATCCGCGAAGACGGCCCCGAGAGCCACATTCTGGAAAAGGCTGGCACGCCGACCATGGGTGGGGTGCTTATCCTTGGAGCGTTGACGTTTTCAACCTTGATGTGGGCGCGTTTGGACAACCCCTATGTGTGGTTGGTGATGTTTGTTACCTTGTCCTTTGGGGCCATCGGGTTTGCCGATGACTATGCCAAAGTCAGTAAGAATAACGCCAAGGGTGTGTCAGGCAAAATACGGTTTGGTTTGGGCCTGCTGATTGCCGCGATAGCGGGCTATTGGGCGGCTGTGTATCACCCCGACGCATTGGCCTATAAACTTGCGCTGCCAGTGTTCAAGGACACGTTGATCAACCTTGGTTATGTGTTCATTCCGTTTGCGATGATTGTGATCGTTGGCTCGGCTAACGCGGTCAACTTGACCGACGGGCTGGACGGTTTGGCGATTATGCCAGTGATGATAGCAGCGGGCACGTTGGGCGTGATTGCCTATGCGGTTGGTCGGGTTGATTTCACCGAATATCTGGACGTGCATTATGTACCGCACACGGGCGAGTTGTTCATCTTTACTTCGGCGCTCATCGGCGGCGGTTTGGGGTTCTTGTGGTATAATGCGCCACCTGCTGCTGTGTTCATGGGCGACACTGGGTCATTGGCTTTGGGCGGTGCGCTGGGGGCGATTGCGGTGGCGACCAAACACGAATTGGTACTGGCGATTGTTGGCGGCCTGTTCGTGGCCGAGGCCCTGTCAGTGATCATTCAGGTGCTTTATTACAAGCGCACGGGCAAGCGGGTGTTCCTAATGGCCCCGATCCATCACCACTATGAGAAAAAGGGCTGGGCAGAGCCACAGATCGTGATCCGGTTCTGGATCATTTCTCTGGTGCTGGCGCTGATCGGCCTGGCGACATTGAAGGTGCGCTAGACGAAACGCTCTTTGGTCCTTACGGCCCTCATCGCTGTCGCGAGGAAAGCCGTAAGGCTTGATGAGCGGATGAGAGGCGTGACGTATAACTCTGGAATTGCGAAACACGCTTTGGCCCCCTAAACAGGGTGCGAACCTAACACAAAAGGCAGGCGCGATGATCCCCGTTCAAGGATATACTGGTAAGAAGGTGGCCGTGCTGGGCCTTGGGCGCTCCGGCCTTGCGGCGGCGATTGCGCTGGAGGCTGGCGGCGCGATCCCTGTGGTTTGGGATGACAATGAGGCGGCGCGCGCCGCGGCTGAGCGTCAAGGTTATCCCGCCACCGATTTGCGCAAAGCTGGCGTTTGGGACGATATCGTCAGTCTGATCGTCTCGCCTGGTATTCCGCATCTCTACCCGATGCCAAACCCTGTGATCCGCAACGCGACCATGGCGGGTGTGCCTGTCGACAACGACATCGGCTTGTTCTTTCAGTCCTTTGCCACCGGCGAATGGGACGGTTTTGACGTCACCCCGCGAGTGGTGGCGATCACGGGCAGCAACGGCAAATCCACCACGGCCGCCTTGATCCACCATATCCTGCAACACGCGCAGCGCCCAACCCAATTGGCGGGCAATATTGGCCGCGGGGTTCTGGATATTGATCCTGCCCATGACGGCGAAGTTGTGATTTTGGAGCTGTCCAGCTACCAAACCGAGCTGGCCCGCTCCCTGACGCCGGATGTGGCCGTGTTCACAAACCTGTCGCCTGACCATCTGGATCGACACGGCGGCCTTGGCGGATATTTCGCCGCCAAACGCCGTCTGTTTGCCGAGGGTGGGCCAGATCGCGCCATCATCGGGGTGGACGAGGACGAGGGGCGGTTTTTGGCCGGACAACTGTCCGAGGGCGCGGCTGATGATCGGGTGATCCGCATCTCGGTTGATCGCAAACTGACCGGCAACGGCTGGTCGGTGTTCGCGCGTAAAGGCTATTTGTCGGAATACCGTAAAGGCCGGCAAATCGGGTCGATTGATCTGCGCAAGGTGGCCGGATTACCTGGCGCACATAACCACCAAAACGCTTGCGCGGCCTATGCGGCGGTGCGCACCTTGGGGCTGGCCCCCAAGGTGGTCGAAGCGGCGTTTCATAGCTTTGCGGGGTTGGCGCATCGCAGCCAGATCGTGGGTCGCGTGGCTGGTGTGACCTATGTGAACGACAGCAAGGCCACCAATGTGGACAGTGCCGAAAAAGCCTTGCAGGCCTTCAAAAATATCCGCTGGATCGCGGGCGGGCAGGGCAAGGCAGGTGGCATCGAAAGCCTGACCGACCATTTGGGCAATGTAACCAAAGCCTATCTGATTGGCGTTTCTGCCGACGAGTTTGCCAGCCAGTTGGGTGACACACCTTTTGAGATTTGCGCGACAATGGAGCGTGCCGTCGCAGCCGCTGCAAAAGAGGCGCAAGAGGGAGACACTGTGTTGCTGGCCCCCGCGGCAGCGAGCTTTGATCAATATCCGGATTTTGAAAAACGCGGCGAGGACTTTACGAATTTGGTGCAGGCAATCCTGTAGCGGCGCTCGTCACATTTCGGCGTTGATCGCCATCGCGGCGGCCCAGCCCGACGACCAGGCCCATTGGAAATTATAACCGCCCAGCCAGCCAGTCACATCGACCACTTCGCCAATGAAATATAGGCCTTTGACGGCCTTGGCCTGCATGGTTTTGGATGACAGCGCATCGGTGTCTACGCCACCCAAGGTGACCTCGGCGGTGCGATAGCCTTCCGTGCCAGCGGGGTGCAACTGCCATTCAGTGATGGCCTTTACCACTTCGGCCAGCGCCGCGTCGGAATGATCAGCCAGTTTGCCACCCCAGCCGTTTAGGTCCGCAAGGTAGCTGATCAATTTCTTTGGCAACCACTCGGCCAGATGGGTGGTGATGTCGCGACGGCCTGAAATCTGGCGCTCGTTGCGCAATTTTTCCAACAAATCACCCGTGGGCCATAAGTTCAGCGTGATCGCCTTACCTTCGGCCCAATAGGACGAGATTTGCAAAATTGCGGGGCCGGACAGCCCGCGGTGGGTGAACAACACAGCCTCGTCAAATGACGTGCCGCCGCAGGACACCCGCGCATTCACAGCGAGGCCGGTCAACGGCGCGAACATTTCGCCAAAGGTCAGCGGTACCAATCCGGCGCGGGTTTCAATCAAGGGCAGGTCAAATTTTTGGGCGATCTGGTAGCCCAATCCACTGGCCCCCATTTTCGGGATCGACTTGCCGCCACAGGCCACGACAAAGCTGCGGGTTTGCAGGGTTTGGCCATTGTCCAGCGTCACGGCGAAACCGGTCTTGGAACGCTCAACCGAGGTCACAGTGGTGCGCAACCGCACATCCGCACCCTTCATTTCGGCCTGCAACATGGTGATGATGTCTTTGGCTGTTTCATCGCAAAATAACTGCCCCAGCGTTTTTTCGTGGTAGGCGATGCCATGGTGCGCCACCATTTCAATGAAATCCCATTGGGTATATCGACTGAGCGCGGATTTGACGAAATGTGGATTTTGCGAGATGAAATTCGCAGGTGCCGCACCCATATTGGTGAAATTGCAGCGCCCGCCGCCCGATATGCGGATCTTTTCGCCCACCGCGCGCGATTGGTCCACCAGCAAGACGCGACCTGTTAGATGGGCCGCACACATCATACCCGCCGCGCCCGCACCCAAGATGATGGTGTCATATGTGTTCAAATCTGTGTTCATCCCCCCTGATGATCACGATCGGCAAAAAGACGCAAGCCTTTGTGAACAAGGGACTAGCGCAACTGGAAAGCTTTCGTTAAAGTGGCAGACAGATCCGGTAAACGGACGCAGACAGAGGCAGTTAGGTGGTATCCCATGACGGTAATGGCACACGGTGCAATTCCGGTTCGCAATAGCGATCCAATTCTGCCGCGTTGGTGGCAGACAATTGATAAATGGTCGCTCAGTTCGATCCTTTTGTTGTTCAGCATTGGCATTTTGTTGGGGTTGGCGGCGTCGCCCCCATTGGCGGCCAAGAACGGATTTTCAGCCTTTCATTACGTCCAACGCCAAGCCGTGTTTGGCGGTATGGCGCTGGTGGTGATGTTTGTCACTTCGATGATGGCCCCCTCCGTGGTGCGGCGTTTGGGGGTGCTTGGATTTTTGGGTGCCTTTGTGGCATTGGCCTTGCTGCCGGTATTGGGCACGGATTTTGGCAAAGGCGCTGTGCGCTGGTATTCGTTGGGCTTTGCTTCGGTGCAGCCGGCCGAGTTTTTGAAGCCGGGTTTTGTGATCATATCCGCATGGTTGATGTCGGCAAGTTTCGAGATCAACGGGCTGCCGGGCAAGTTGTATTCCTTTATCATTGCCATCACAGTGGTTGGGTTTTTGGTGATGCAACCTGATTTTGGCCAAGCGTCCTTGGTGTTGTTTGGTTGGGGTGTGATGTATTTCGTCGCTGGTGCGCCGCTGTTTTTACTCATCGGTATGGCGGGGATGGTGGTTTTCGCAGGCACGGTTGCCTATAATAATTCCGAACATTTCGCGCGCCGGATTGATGGGTTTTTGTCGACGGATGTCGATCCGACCACCCAGATGGGCTATGCCACCAACGCCATCCAAGAGGGCGGTTTTTTCGGTGTCGGTGTGGGAGAGGGCCAAGTGAAATGGTCCCTGCCTGATGCACATACGGATTTTATTGTGGCCGTCGCAGCCGAAGAATACGGGCTGATTTTGGTGCTGGCGATCATTGCGCTCTACATTGTGGTCACGGTGCGCTCGTTGCTGCGCTTGATGCGCGAGCGTGATCCGTTTATCCGCTTGGCGGGCACCGGTTTGGCCTGCATGTTTGGCGTTCAAGCCATGATCAACATGGGGGTTGCAGTGCGCTTGTTGCCCGCCAAAGGCATGACATTGCCCTTCGTCAGTTACGGCGGATCATCCTTGATTGCGGGCGGCATTGCTGTTGGCATGTTGCTCTCTTTTACCCGCACCCGCCCCCAAGGCGAGGTCAGCGATCACTTTGCACGACGAGGACATTAAACCATGGCCAAGGCGCCTTTGTTGATTATTGCGGCTGGTGGCACGGGGGGGCATATGTTCCCGGCCCAAGCCCTGAGTGAGGCTATGTTACAAAAAGGTTGGCGGGTAAAACTGTCAACGGATGCTCGCGGTGCGCGCTATACCAGCGGCTTTTCCCATGCGGTTCAGATTGAGCAAATCACCTCGGCGACTTTTGCGCGGGGTGGGGCGCTGGCCAAAATCATGGTGCCATTTCGCATTTTGGGTGGGGTGCTTGGGGCGACGTTCAAAATGCTGCGCGACAAGCCGGCGATGGTTGTCGGCTTTGGCGGTTACCCGTCGATCCCTGCGGTATGTGCGGCATGGATTTTGCGCCGCCCACGGATGTTGCATGAACAAAACGGCGTGCTTGGCCGTGTGAACAAGCTGTTCGCCAAACGCGTTAATGCGGTGGCGTGCGGCACATGGCCGACTGACCTGCCAGAGGGGGTTGAGGGTGAATTCACTGGCAACCCTGTGCGCGGCACAGTGCTAAAACGGGCGGGATCAGGGTATATCGCACCTGGCGATTACCCTATGTCGATCCTTGTGATGGGGGGCTCGCAAGGCGCGCGTATCCTGTCGGATGTGGTGCCAGAAGCCATCAAGAAACTGCCAGCCGAGATGCGCCAATATTTGCGCATTTCTCATCAAGCCCGCGCAGAAGATCACAACCGGGTTGATACGTTTTACGCCAGTCACGGCATCGCCGCCGAGGTCAAACCGTTCTTTAACGACGTGCCACGCCGCATGTCCGAGGCGCAGTTGGTGATCAGCCGTGCGGGCGCCTCCTCGGTTGCCGACATCGCAGTGATTGGCCGCCCATCGATCCTGATCCCTTACGCCCATGCCACCGGCGACCATCAAACCGCAAATGCCCGTGGGCTGGTCGAGGCTGACGCGGCCATATTGATTCCTGAATCCCAACTGGACGCCACCAGCCTTTGCGCCCAAATCCAAACCATCATAAATGACCCTGCCGCTGCCAATCAAATGGCGCAGGCCGCCCTATCGTGTAGCCGACCGGATGCAACCGAACGTCTGGTCGACATGGTCAAAAAACTTGCAGACACAGGACAAAGCACATGAACGCTGCCGCTACCAAACTCCCGCTTGATGTCGGGGCTATCCATTTCGTCGGTATCGGCGGCATCGGCATGTCGGGCATCGCCGAGGTGTTGTTGAACCACGGCTATCAGGTGCAGGGATCGGACCTAAAGCGCAGCAAAATCACCGACCGTTTGGTGAAGCTGGGGGCGACCGTTTTTGAAGGTCAAAACGCCGACAATCTGGAAAACGCCCAAGTGATGGTGATTTCCTCGGCCATTAAGCCTGGGAATGCCGAGCTGGACGAGGCCCGCAAACGCGGCATGCCCGTGGTGCGCCGCGCCGAAATGCTGGCCGAATTGATGCGGCTTAAATCCAATGTCGCCGTTGCTGGCACACATGGTAAAACCACTACGACGACGATGGTTGCAACGCTGCTGGATGCGGGTGGGCTTGACCCGACTGTGATCAATGGAGGCATCATTCACGCCTATGGCTCCAACGCACGGATGGGCGACGGCGAATGGATGGTGGTTGAGGCGGATGAAAGTGACGGCACCTTTAATCGTCTGCCTGCCACGATTGCGATTGTGACCAATATCGACCCCGAACATATGGAACATTGGGGCACTTTTGATGCCCTGCGTGAAGGGTTTCACGACTTCGTTTCCAACATTCCATTCTACGGCTTGGCCGTCTGTTGTACGGATCATGCCGAGGTGCAATCGCTGGTCGGGCGCATCACAGACCGGCGCGTGGTGACCTACGGGTTTAACGCACAGGCCGATGTGCGCGCTGTCAATCTGACCTATAAATCCGGCATGGCGCATTTTGATATCGAGCTACACGCCGAGGATAAGGTGATCACAGACTGCACGCTGCCCATGCCGGGGGATCACAATGTTTCCAACGCTTTGGCCGCGGTCGCGGTGGCGCGGCATCTGGGCATGAAGCTGGATGAGATACGAACAGCCCTTGAGAATTTCGGCGGTGTGAACCGCCGCTTTACCCGCGTCGGTGTGGTGGACGGGGTGACAATTATCGACGATTACGCCCATCACCCTGTTGAAATCGCTGCTGCTCTTAAGGCCGCGCGCCAATCCACCGAGGGGCGCGTGATTGCCATGCACCAGCCGCACCGTTTTTCGCGCCTGCATGATCTTTTTGATGATTTCTGCGCCTGTTTTAATGATGCAGATATTGTCGGTATCTCGAATGTGTTTGCGGCTGGCGAAGACCCGATTGAGGGCGCAAATCGTGATGATCTGGTGGCCGGATTGATCCGTCACGGCCATCGCCACGCAACCGCCATCGAGGATGAGGACGCCATGCTTAAAGTGATCAAGAGCGAGGCAAAGTCCGGCGATATGGTGATCTGTCTTGGGGCAGGGACCATTTCGGCTTGGGCCAATGCGCTACCGCCGCGGCTAAAAGGATAAATTGATGGCCGACGCCCTGAAACGCCAACTTGGTCTGGGTCTGCTGACCGCCTATGGCGTCGGGATCATGGTCGGGGCTGGCATTTACGTTTTGGTCGGTGTTGCGGCGGGCGAGGCCGGTATTTGGGCGCCACTTTCGTTCCTGTTGGCGGCTATTGTGGCGGTGCCAACGGCGCTTTCATTTTCCGAGCTTTCAGCACGGATCCCCGAAGCCGCAGGCGATTCCGCCTACGTGGAATTGGGGTTGGGCCAGCATTGGTTGGCCTTGATTGTCGGTGCAATCAACGTGATTGCGGGCACCGTTGCCTCTGCTGCGGTATTGCGCGGCGGGGTCGGGTATTTGACTTCGGTTGTGCCTGTATCGTTTGAGGTCGCGGTGATTGGTCTTGGCGTTGTGTTGACCTTGATCGCCATCATCGGTGTGCTGGAAAGCCTGACCTTCGCCGCCATCTTGACCGTGGTCGAGGTGATCGGATTGATGATCATCATCTGGGTTGGCTTTGGTGCGGACCCCGTGGCTGATTGGCTGTCGCCACCGCCACCGGCATGGTCAGGCATTGCAGCGGCCTCGGTGTTTGCTTTTTTCGCCTTTGTGGGCTTTGACGATCTGGTCAATATGGCCGAAGAGGCCCGCAAACCAGAGCGTAACATGCCACGCGCCATCCTGATTTCGCTGGCGATCACCACATTGCTATACATGCTGGTTTCAATGGCCGCGGTGCGCACCGTGCCACAAGAATTGCTGGCCACCAGCGAACGTCCCTTGGCGCTGGTCTGGGAAACCGCGACAGGAAAATCGGCTACATTTTTGGCAGTGATCGCCGTGGCAGCCGCGCTGAATGGCGTGTTGGCACAGATCGTGATGGCCAGCCGCGTTTTATTCGGGCTTGGCCGCCGCTCGCCGTCGCTTGCTATTTTTCACCACACGCATCCGCGTTTTGGCACGCCCGTATTGGGCAGCCTTGTGATTGGTGTTGTGGTCATTCTGTCAGCTCTGACCTTGCCGGTGGCTGCTTTGGCAGAACTCACCACGCTGGCGTTGCTGGTGGTGTTTGCGATTGTGAACGCTGCGTTGATCGGTTTGAAACGCCGCTCTGCGGATTCGCCTTTTGATGTGCCCATTGCTGTGCCGTGGTTCGGTGTTTTTGCTTGTATCGGTGCGCTTGCCGCCGCCTTGGCGGCCGGGTTATGAGCCTGTCGCTGATCCTGTCTTGCCTGTGGGTGATTGCCGCCAGTATCACGGCCATGCTGCCCATGCGTCGCCAATTTGCCCCCGGCATTGCCTTGTTAATCTGCGCGCCGCCGCTTTTGCTGTACTTAGGATACGAACATAACCCCTGGGTGGTACTGGCCGCATGTGCTGCGATTATCTCGATGTTTCGCCGCCCGCTGGGCCATTTGTTGCGCCACTTGATTGCTCGACTGAAAGGACAGACATGACCCTCTCGCTGACCCTCGCATTTGTCTGGGTGATTGCCGCTAATATCTCTGCGATGATCCCCAGCAAAGACAATTATTGGACCCGCGCCTATTTTCTAATCGGCGTTGGGGTGCCACTGCTTGGGTATGTGACCTATGAAAGCGGCCCGGTTTGGGGGCTGATATTCCTGCTGGCAGGGGCGTCTATGTTGCGTTGGCCGGTGGTCTATTTCGGGCGTTGGGTGAAGGCCAAATTCGTCGGTTAATTTGGTTCCCTTTTCCTTGCACTATATGCCTCCTGCGCGGCGTGCATAAAATCTCTTTATCCTCGTGCTAAAAACAGGCACATAGCTTTGTTATGACAAATACTTTGCCTTTGGTGCGTGGCACCCTAACAGAAAACCGTCCGTTGAACGATCTGACATGGCTGCGTGTCGGCGGCTTGGCTGATGCGCTGTTTCAGCCTGCGGATGTTGAGGATCTGGTTGATTTCTTGCGCAATGCCAACCCGGACATACAGATTTTCCCGATGGGGGTCGGATCCAACCTGATCATTCGCGATGGTGGTATCCGTGCGGTGGTGATCCGTATGGGGCGCGGGTTCAACCATATCGAGATTGACGGCACGCGCGTCACAGCAGGGGTTGCCGCGCTGGATGCCCATGTCGCCCGCAAAGCCGCGACGGCGGGGCTGGATCTTACGTTTTTGCGCACTATCCCCGGGGCCATTGGCGGTGCTGTGCGGATGAACGCAGGCTGCTATGGTGCTTATGTGGCGGATGTTTTCGTCTCAGCCAAAGCCATCACGCGGGCCGGCGAGTTGGTCACATTGACGGCGCGGGACATGAATTTTGCCTACCGCCAATCCGATTTACCCGAAGGTTGGGTGTTGGTTGAGGCCACATTTGAAGTCCCCAAGGGCGATCCAGACGCGCTTAGTGCTTTGATGGACGACCAAATCGCCAAACGCGACGCGACCCAACCGACCAAAGAGCGCAGCGCCGGATCAACCTTTCGCAATCCGGCTGGATTTTCATCAACAGGGCAGGCGGATGAAAACCATGATCTAAAGGCCTGGAAGGTTATTGACGATGCGGGCTTGCGCGGATTTTCCATTGGCGGTGCGCAAATGAGCGAAAAACACCCCAACTTTATGATCAATACCGGTGGTGCAACTGCCGCAGACCTTGAAAAACTGGGTGAAGAGGTCAGAAAAAGGGTTTTCAAATCAAGCGGTTTGACGTTAGAGTGGGAAATTATGCGGGTTGGCGAAACAGTTCGTAAAAAAATAGCATAAAAAAGGGCCGGATTGGTCTGATAATAGGGACCAATTTGGTCTGATAATAAGGGGTCGCAAAGACCCTGTAGGCAAAACACGAGGCGGGTATGTCGAGCAGGACAACCCCGAAAGTGGCGGTATTGATGGGCGGACCTTCGCGCGAGCGTGAGGTCTCTCTGTCGACAGGGCTTGAATGCGCTGCGGCACTACGGGAATCAGGATGCGAAGTTATTGAGGTGGACGCAGGTCCAGACCTCTGCGCGCGGCTGACAGAAATCAAACCCGATGTT
This sequence comes from Rhodobacteraceae bacterium UBA2776, assembly GCA_002352425.1. Classification (GTDB taxonomy): domain Bacteria; phylum Pseudomonadota; class Alphaproteobacteria; order Rhodobacterales; family Rhodobacteraceae; genus Profundibacter. Next base: position 32,020 of record DEIK01000091.1, on the reverse strand, counting down.
GTTTTCAATGCGCTTCATGGTCGTTTTGGCGAAGATGGCTGTGTGCAAGGCCTGCTGGAGTGGATGGGCGTCCCCTACACCCATTCCGGTGTTTTGGCTTCGTCTTTGGCGATGGACAAAGAGCGCGCCAAGGCGGCGTTCCAATCGGCTGGATTGCCCGTGGTTAAAAGCATCATCGCTGATGTCGCCGAGGTTCAAGCCAAGCATGTGATGCCGCCGCCCTATGTGGTGAAACCCAACAATGAGGGCTCTTCGGTTGGCATTTACTTGGTCAACGAAGATGCCAACGGGCCACCAAAGCTGTCGGATGATATGCCCGATACCGTGATGGTCGAGACCTTTGCGCCGGGCCGTGAATTGACCACAACCGTGATCGGGGACCGGGCGCTTGTTGTAACCGATATCCTGACTGACGGCTGGTATGATTACGACGCCAAATATGTCGAGGGTGGCTCAAAGCACGTGTTGCCAGCGGATTTGCCCGCTGAGATAACAGCAGCCTGTTTGGACTACGCCCTGCGCGCCCATAATGTGCTGGGCTGTCGCGGCGTGAGCCGCACTGATTTTCGCTGGGACGAGGCCCGTGGTTTGGAGGGGTTGATCCTGCTCGAAACCAACACCCAACCCGGCATGACGCCGACTTCATTGGTCCCCGAGCAAGCCGCGCATCTGGGCATTTCATTTCCTGAATTGACCCGCTGGATGGTGGAGGATGCCTCATGCAACAGGTAGCCATGACCGCACCGCGCCGCGATCCCGCTCCTAGCCGGATTTCATATAAAATACAGCGCCTTATGTTGCGTTCTGGATTTAGACATTTTTTGCGCGTTGGCCTGCCGGTGTTTGCAATCACGGTGGCCCTTGGCATTGTGTTGGGGGATGCCACCCGCCGCGAAGCGATCGCGCTGAAAATCGCGGAAATGCGCCGCTCGATCGAGGAGCGCCCGGAGTTCATGGTCAAACTGATGGCAATTGACGGCGCGAGTGATGTGGTTGCGACTGATATTCGCGAAGGCTTGCCGCTTGAGTTTCCAATGACGGCCTTTGATCTGGATCTGGAAGAAATGCGCGCGGGTATCGCGGCGATGGATGTGGTCGATAGTGTTGATGTGATCGTGCGCAGCGGCGTGTTGCAAATTAATGTGGTCGAACGCGCGCCTGCCGTGGTTTGGCGCAGCTACCAAGAAGTCGTTTTGCTGGACGCAAGCGGGCATCGCGTTATCCCGGTTGCCAGCCGTGCCGACTATCCTGACTTGCCGCTGATCGCGGGGTTGGGCGCGGATAAGCACATCAATCAGGCTTTGGATATTTTGTCTGCAACCGGCCCGTTGGCGGGGCGTGTGCGCGGGATTGAACGTATGGGCGAACGGCGCTGGGATTTGGTGCTGGACCGCAGCCAACGCATTTTACTACCCGAAGAAAACCCTATTGCTGCACTTGAGCGCGTGATTGCGCTGAGCAAAGCTCAAGAATTGCTGGCACGAGATTTAACGATAATTGACATGAGAAACGGGCACAGGCCCACAATCCGCATAGCCGACAGCGCCATAGAAGAGCTGCGGCGGATTAGGGCGTTGAAATGAAGGACGAGTGTAATGAATGACCTATATGCAACCCAACGCGCGATGCGCAATATGCGCAAACTGGCCATGCAGCGTGGCGTTATCGCCATTTTGGATGTGGGCACGTCGAAAATTGCCTGCCTTGTGCTGCGCTTTGATGGCCCTGACCAATTCAGCGGTGGCGACGAGATCGGCTCGATGGCGGGGCAGTCCGGTTTTCGCGTGATCGGGGCGGCGACGACACGGTCACGCGGGGTTCATTTTGGCGAAGTTGACGCGATGCAAGAGACCGAGCGCGCGGTGCGTACGGTTATTCAGGCGGCGCAGAAAATGGCGAACCTGCGGGTTGATCACGTGATGACCTGTTTCTCGGGTGCGCGGCCACGGTCCTATGGGTTGGCGGGGTCGATTGATCTGCAAGACAGTGTTGTGACTGAAAACGATGTCTCGCATGTGCTGGCGGCCTGTGATGTGCCAGATTTTGGCGAGGATCGCGAAGTGCTGCACGCCCAGCCCGTGAACTTCGCGCTGGATCATCGCTCGGGTCTGGGTGACCCACGTGGTCAAATTGGCAATCAATTGGCGGCGGACATGCATCTGCTGACGGTTGACGCCCATGTGGTTGGCAATCTTTTACATTGCATCAAGCGTTGCGATCTCGAGGTGGCGGGGCTGGTTTCATCGGCTTATGCCTCGGGCATTTCGGCGCTGGTCGAGGATGAGCAAGAACTGGGTGCGGCCTGTATTGATTTGGGCGGCGGCGCCACGGGGCTGTCGATCTTCATGAAGAAACATATGATCTATAGTGACAGTCTGCGGCTTGGCGGCGACAATATCACCTCGGATATTTCGCAAGGGCTGCAGGTGCCGATGGCGACAGCCGAGCGGATCAAAACATTTTACGGCGGCGTTGTGGCCACGGGGATGGATGATCGCGATATGATCGAAGTTGGTGGCGACACGGGCGATTGGGAACATGACCGGCGCACGGTTTCGCGGGCCGAGTTGATCGGCATTATGCGCCCACGGGTCGAGGAAATTCTGGAAGAGGTGCGCGACCGTTTGGATGCAGCCGGATTTGAACATCTGCCAAGCCAGCAAATCGTACTGACGGGGGGCGGCAGCCAAATTCCTGGGCTTGACGGATTGGCAACCAAAATTCTGGGTCAACAGGTTCGTTTGGGGCGCCCAATGCGGGTGCAGGGCTTGCCACAGGCAGCGACAGGCCCGGCCTTTGCAGCCTCTGTCGGGCTGTGTTTGAGCGCGGCGCAGCCGCAAGACGAGTGGTGGGATTTCGATATTCCGGTCGAAAAATACCACGCGCGGTCGCTAAAACGCGCTGTTAAATGGTTCAAAGACAACTGGTAGACCGCAACATATGGTGAACATGGCAGAATCCTGCCGATTTTTGCTTGTTTACCCCCACATTTTGTGGGTATTTAGCGTTTTTTAGGTGACGAGTGACCTATCTGTGGATAAGATCGTGGATAAGTAGGCAATCAATGGCCCAGTTAAGGGCCCCGGGCAACCCGGATACAACAAACAGGCGGATAGTTTAATGGCATTGAATTTTGTGGAGAACCAGCAGCAAGACCTAAAACCACGTATTACGGTTTTTGGTGTCGGCGGGGCTGGCGGTAACGCTGTCAACAACATGATCGAAAAAGAGCTCGACGGGGTCGAGTTTGTTGTGGCCAACACCGACGCACAAGCGCTTCAGCAAAGCAATGCCCCTGCGAAAATTCAAATGGGTCTAAAAGTCACTGAGGGTTTGGGTGCCGGCGCGCGCCCATCCGTTGGGGCCGCCGCTGCCGAAGAGACCATCGAGGGCATCGTTGATCATCTGGCTGGCGCACATATGTGCTTCATCACCGCAGGCATGGGCGGGGGCACCGGTACTGGTGCTGCGCCAATCATTGCTCAAGCGGCCCGCGAGTTGGGTGTTCTGACCGTCGGTGTTGTCACCAAGCCGTTCCAGTTTGAGGGCAACAAGCGGATGCAACAAGCCGAAGACGGTGTTGAGGCGCTGCAGAAGGTTGTTGATACGCTGATCATCATTCCAAACCAGAACCTGTTCCGTCTGGCCAATGAAAAAACCACATTTACCGAAGCGTTTTCGCTGGCCGATGATGTGCTGTACCAAGGTGTTAAAGGCGTGACTGACCTGATGGTTCGTCCCGGCCTGATCAACCTCGATTTTGCCGATGTTCGCGCCGTGATGGACGAAATGGGCAAAGCTATGATGGGCACAGGCGAGGGCGAGGGCGAAGATCGCGCCATCCAAGCCGCCGAGAAAGCCATTGCCAACCCATTGCTGGATGAAATCAGCCTGAAAGGCGCAAACGGCGTTTTGATCAATATCACAGGTGGGTATGATCTGACATTGTTCGAGTTGGACGAAGCTGCCAACCGGATCCGCGAAGAGGTTGATCCGTCTGCAAACATTATCGTTGGTTCCACGCTGGACACAGCGATGGAGGGCGTCATGCGCGTGTCTGTGGTTGCCACTGGCATTGATGCAGTTGACGTGAACACCGAAGTGCCGGTGCCACGCCGTAGCATGGCTGAACCACTGGCCGCGACGGTTTCCGCCGAAGCGCCTGTTGCAGAAGTCGCCGTTGAGCAGGCTGAAGTTGCTGAAGCCGCGCCTGTGTCGACTGAGCCATCATTCTTTGACAATGTGCAAACCGCTGCCGTTGAGCAGGGCGAAGACATTTTCGAGAGCGCCTCGGATGATCTGCCACCACCTGCCTATCAGCCGCAAATGACTGAGCTGCAACAGCACCCTGAAAGCATTGAGGCCGTAGAGGCTGATGTGTCCCAGTTTGTTGCGCCACGCCCACCTTCGGCCGGTTCACCAACACCAGAGGCCATGGCGCGTTTGCAAGCTGCTATCGACAAAACGCCGACTGCGGAGCCCGCAGCGCCAGCCGCACCCGCGGCCGCTGAAAAGCCTCGCTTTGGCATCAATTCCTTGATCAACCGGATGACCGGTCACGGTGAAGAGGGGGCCGCCCCACAGGCACAGACTCATCGTGAGCAGCCACCGGTGCAAAGCCCAGAGGCAAGTGCAGAAGCAGACCCAGAGCAAGAGCGGATCGAAATTCCCGCCTTCTTACGGCGTCAAGCGAACTGATCGTTCATCACTTTTTAAGAATGAAGGCTCGCAAGTTTGCGGGCCTTTTTCTTTTTATAACAACGGCTTATGTCGGGCTTGCGGGATTGTAGCGAAACCTCGCGCACATGTAACGGAGATGTTTCAATCCGTTGCAAAGCGTGTGTTGTCCCTTGGGTCTACTGCAATTATCTCAAAGGCGTCGGAATAAATCTGTTGTCCGGCGCATCAATCGAGGCAGACCTTGCAAACAACAATCAAAACCCCGGCGGCTTTTTCAGGTGTAGGCCTGCACACAGGACAATCTGTGCGCATGACGGTCCATCCGGCATCAGCGCATTATGGCGTTTGGTTTCGTCGCACGGATTTGACAGGGGATGCGTTGATCCCAGCCCGCTGGGACGCGGTGAGTGATTCTCGGCTTTGCACAAAGATTTCGAATGCGGCAGGAGCGACGGTTTCGACCATTGAACATATCATGGCAGCATTGTCCGGCTGTGGTGTGCAAAATGTGCTGATCGAAATCGACGGCCCCGAAGTGCCGGTTCTGGACGGCAGCTCGGCCCAGTTTGTAAAGGCACTGGTTGCTGCGGGTCTGCAACGGTTGAACGCCCCCGTGCGCGCCATCGAGATTTTGAAAACGGTTGAGGTGTCCAATGGTCTGGCCACCGCCCGTCTAGACCCTGCAGAAAGCCTGCACATTGATTTCCACATTGATTTTGCGGATCAGTCCACAGCGATTGGCCGCCAAGACAAAACATTGAACATGGCCAATGGCGCGTTCGTGCGCGAATTGTCCGACAGCCGCACGTTTTGTTTGCAAAAAGACGTAGAAATGATGCGCGATGCGGGTCTTGCATTGGGCGGCACAGTTGAAAACGCCGTTGTGGTTGATGGTGCTGCTGTGTTGTCACCGGGTGGTTTGCGCCACGAGGATGAGGCAGTACGTCACAAGATGCTGGACGCTTTGGGTGATCTTGCACTGGCGGGGGCACCCTTGTTGGCGTGCTATACTGGGCGTCGTGCGGGCCACGCATTGACCAATAAATTACTGCGCAAATTATTCGCCACACCGGATGCATATCGCATGGTTGTTTGCGATGAATCGATGGCCGCACGCCTACCTGGCGTGGGTGTTCACCACAAAGATTTGCCAATCTTGGCATAATCCAAAAGAAACCCGTGAAAAAAGCGTCGTTATATCGTTTTGCACCAGAATTTTCTGTGCTAGATAAGGGCAAAGCATTATGGGTTTTGGTATCAAATCCCACACAGGCACATGACAGGGTGGTCGGGCAATGGCACGCGGTAAAACACGCTTAGTAATGATTGGTATGGTGGCTGCATTGGCCATCACCGCAGGATGTTCCAATCGCGGACAACGGCAAGAGCGCACGATCGAATCCTACAGCGCGGAAGAAATCTATAAACAAGCCGAGTTTCAATTGGAAGCCGGCCGCAAAGTCAAAATCAAAGAGGCCTCGCGGTTGTTTGGCGAAGTTGAGCGCCTGTATCCTTATTCTGAATGGGCCAAACGTGCGTTGATCATGCAGGCCTTTGCATTCCACAAAAACAAAGATTACGAAAACAGCCGTGCCGCTGCGCAGCGTTTCATCGACTTTTACCCTGCCGACGAAGACGCTGCCTATGCGCAGTACCTGTTGGCGATTTCTTACTATGACCAGATTGATGATGTGGGCCGTGATCAGGGGCTGACCTTTCAAGCGTTGCAATCGCTGCGCACCGTGATCGAGCGGTATCCGGACAGTGAATATGCGCGCTCGGCGATTTTGAAATTTGATCTGGCGTTTGACCATTTGGCTGCCAAGGAAATGGAAATTGGCCGTTATTACCTGAAAAAAGGGAACTTCTCGGCGTCAATCAATCGATTCCGTGTGGTGATTGAGCAATTCCAGACCACATCGCACACGCCAGAGGCGCTGCATCGTTTGGTCGAGGCCTATCTTTCGCTGGGGCTGGATGCCGAGGCGCAGACCGCGGGCGCGATTCTTGGCCACAACTTTAAATCAACCGAGTGGTATCAGGATTCTTACCGTCTGTTGACTGGCCGTGGGCTGGAGCCAAAAGTGCGTGGCAAGAATTGGTTGTCGACAATTTACCGTCAAATGATCAAGGGCGAATGGCTCTGATCTGACGCGTCTGGGAGGACCAATGCTCAGAAGCCTCGATATTCGGGACATTCTCATTATTGACCGGCTGGAGCTTGCGTTTCAGTCGGGTTTGAATGTTTTGACGGGGGAAACCGGCGCGGGTAAATCCATTTTGCTTGACTCGTTGGGGTTTGTGCTGGGCTGGCGCGGGCGGGCGGAACTTGTGCGCAGCGGCGCTGTGCAAGGCGAGGTGACGGCGGTGTTCGAGCTGCCTGACAGCCACGCCGCTTGCGATGTGTTGCAAGAGGCAGGCATCCCGTTTGACGGCGAGTTGATCCTGCGCCGCGTGAACACGGCTGAGGGGCGCAAAACCGCATGGGTGAATGACCGGCGGGTCTCGGGTGAGGTGCTGCGAGCACTGTCTGCAAGTTTGGTGGAGCTGCATGGGCAATTCGATGATCGCGGCTTGTTGAATCCGCGTGGCCACATGGCGTTGCTGGATGAATTTGCAAATCTTTCCAAAGATTTGTCAGGGGTTCGGACCCAATGGCGCGCTGTGGCACTAGCCCGAAAATCCCTGTCTCAAGCCGAGACTGATTTGGCTGCTGTGCAAGCAGAAGAAGAGTTTTTACGCCATGCGGTCGAAGAGTTGGACGCACTGGATCCGCAACCTCTGGAGGAGGCCAAGCTGGATGCAGAACGTCGCCTGATGCAAGGGGCCGAGCGCATTCGCGAAGACATCGTCAAGGCCAGCTCTGCTGTTGGGTATGAGGGGGCCGAAGGGCAGGTGAATGATGCCGCCCGTTGGTTGGATGGCGTGGCGGATCAGGCCGATGGCCGCCTTGGGGCGCCGCTGGATGCATTGTTGCGCGCGCAAGATGCTTTGGCGGATGCCCATCAAGGGATCGAAGCCGCCCTTGCGGCGCTGGCCTTTAACCCAACCGATCTGGAGCAATCCGAGGAGCGGTTGTTTGCGATCCGCGCATTGGCGCGCAAGCACGAAGTGGCCCCCGATGAATTGGCGATTTTTGCCGACGGTCTGCGTGACAAGATTGCCGCCCTAGACCGCGGGGCAGGGGATGTGGCCGATTTACAGGCCGCATTGGCGCAACAAGAACAGCTCTACGCGACCAAAGCCACCAAACTGACCACCAAACGCCAACAAGCCGCTACGGGGCTGGATAAGGCGATGGCGACCGAGCTTGCGCCCTTGAAAATGGAGCGCGCGGTTTTCACCACAGAAGTGAGCGAGACTGAGGCCGGCCCTGATGGTCAAGACGCCGTTGTGTTCACAGTGGCCACCAACCCGGGCGCGCCCTCGGGCCCGTTGAATAAAATTGCATCCGGTGGCGAGCTTTCGCGGTTTTTACTGGCGCTCAAGGTCTGTTTGACCCGCGAAACCAGCGGCATGACGATGATTTTCGATGAAATCGACCGCGGGGTCGGTGGGGCCACGGCGGATGCGGTGGGGCGTCGATTGGCGGATTTGGCCAAGGGGGCGCAAATTCTGGTGGTGACCCATTCACCGCAGGTGGCCGCGCAAGGTGCGCATCATTGGCGGGTGGAAAAACATGTCACCAAGGGGCAGACGATTTCGGGCGTTGTGCCGCTGGACAATGACATGCGTGTCGATGAAATTGCCCGCATGCTGTCGGGCGACACTGTAACGGATGTGGCCCGCGCGGCGGCTAAATCACTGCTGGATGTTGGCCCTGCTTAAGGGGTGGCAGGAAAAATTCAGGACAGCCATTTGATGTTTAGCACTAAATATAGTGTGCCATTGCCACCCAATAGACCATCCTGAATTCCGGTAACCCGGAAAAATATGTATTGTCGAATCTATCACCCCGGAAAGGAATGCGACGTCCGAAAAAAGTGTTACGGGATAGCAGCGAGTATCTGTTTACCGTTCTTCAATAGAACGAACATGCACGGGCGCGCGCTGAGTCGTCATACCCCATATGGGGTAAGTGTTAATAATTTATAAATATTTTTCGATAAGGGGCAGAATTTCCGGCCATTTCTTGAAAAAAACCAGTTGGCCGCAATCCTCATACACTGTGAAATTGATCCAGGGATGCTTGGCCTGAAACTCGCGCAGCGTTTCTTTGGGCACCTGTGGGTCTTGCAAACCGCTAAAGCAAAACAACGGCACGGTATCACGGGCCATCGTGATCAAAGGCGTCCAGTCAGTGCGTTCTTGCAGCAGGACTTCGGCGGCAAAAACATTGTGGGCAGAGTGGGTCTCGGATAGGCAAACTTCGGAACCACAGACCATGGCCTCATAGACTTCGGGGTTTGCGAAGGTTTCAACATCAGCGGCGGAGTCGCCAAACACCGCTTGTACGAATTTGCGTTTTCCCAACCGCCGCGCCAGCGAAAAACCGGCCTTGACCATGAAGGGCAACAGATGCGGCGTATAGCGGGCGCTGGCCATGATAAAGCGATGCCATTTCGCCATGCGCTCGTATTGCTCGGAGGTTTCCAGCGGGAAACTGCCCCCCGTTACAAAAAGAGCTGACACGCGATCCGGGTACAGCCTGCGAAAATCCAGAGCGTAGTAAACATCGCTGCCCAAGGTCAGGAATGGAAAACGCTCGACCTTGAGGTGATCCAGCAATTCATTCAGATCATGGGCAATGACTTCGGTCGGGGGGTGTTTTTTGGGCAGCGGAGTCGAATTTCCATATCCCGGTCGGATCGGCACGATCACCTTTATCCCGCGCCGTTCGGCTTCGGCTTCGGCAGAGGCGGGCCAGCGCACAAGCCCGTAATCTTGCGGCATGAAGACAAGCGGTTTTCCAGTCTGATGCCCCAAGATCAGATACTCCATGTTGCGCCCGTCGCGCAGGATGATTTTGTGAAAGGGGCGCGAGACCAGAAATTCGGTGCCGGTGCTGTGCGGGGTGGCGTGCGTTGCCATTTCTTCGGTGAAACTGGTGATGTCCATCATCGACAGCGCCAGGCGCACCAATTCGGTTTGGGATCGGGTTTCGGTTTTGCCCAAGACTGATTTGAGCTGAGCGCGCACAGTGTCAATCGAGCGTTCTCGCGCCTCGGCAATTTCGCGCAGGCTGAGACATTCGGTCAGGGCTTGTACAACCTCGATTTCCGCGTCCGTTAGGCTAAAGGCGGATTTCAGCAAGGCATCAAACCCGTCCGGCCAACTGACTTCGCTTGAAATGGCCACGACCAAAGGGGGCTCGTCGCCTTGACGCAGGGTTTGCAATTGAAAAATCACCAGCCGTTGTGAATCCAACAAGCGCGTGCGCAAAATGGCCGCTCGCTCGCTGTTGCCCATCAACATGGTGGCCGTTTGGCGCTCCAGATCGCGCAGGTCATCCGGTTCAATCGGAAGCTCTGACAGTTTTTGACCCACTTCGATATTCAAAACCGATTGGGCCGCTTTGTTCACGTCGATGAAATGCAAATCCCGGCCAATCAAAAAGGCCGCTGATTTGTCCACATGGGCCAGATGATTGATCTGTTCCGAATTGTCATCGAGTTTTTCAAGAAATTTGTCGGCGCGGATAAAGTGGCTGGCATATTCAGCTTCAAAATCGACATTGATCAGTGTGCCGTTGGCACCTTCACGTAAAGGACGGATCATCGTTTCCCAGTGATCCAGCAAGTCCTCATAGCGCATCGGATCCATCGCGACTTCGTAAAGGCGTTCAATCACCTCATCACGCACCTCTGGCGCGGTTTCGGATATAGGTTTGTCGCCGTGTTTAGCCATGTCGCACGCTATCCGTTGGTTACCCGATCTGATATACAGCCTTTGCGCATATAGATTTGCAGCCCAGTTGAGCGCAGGAATTGCAAAGAATGTCTGGAAAGGTATTTGTTTTACTAATCTATTGTTATCAATGCTAGCATGATTTTTCTATGGGTCTAGTCAGTTTTGACCATTCTTTCAAAAACAGGGGGAAAAACCCGCAAATCCGGTGCGGGTCAGTTGATTTGAACAACTTTGGCGGGATTAAGCAGGTTTTTAGGATCAAGTGCTTGCTTTATTTCGCTCATCACCCCCCATGCTTCGCCATGTTCGGCATGCATATAGTCGAGTTTCCCAAGGCCAATGCCATGTTCGCCCGTCGCGGTGCCGCCCATCGCTAGAGCGCGTTCAACCATGCGGTTTGACAGGCCTTTGGCGATTTCCATCTCGGGTTTGTTGCCCGGCTCGACCAGCAGGATCGCGTGGTAATTTCCGTCGCCAACATGTCCCAGAATGGGGCCTTGCAGCCCGCTTGCTGCGATATCGTCGCGGCTGGTTTGCACCGCTTCAGCCAGACGCGAGATTGGCACGCAGACGTCGGTGACGATGGCTGTCGCGCCTTGGCGTAGGGCCAGACAAGCGTAATAGGCCTTGTGGCGCATGTCCCAAAGGGCGGCGCGTTCCTCGGCTTTTGAAGACCATTTGAACCCTGTACCACCCATGTCTTTGATGATTTCGCCAAAGCGGGTCGCCTGTTCCGCGACGCCTGCGTCAGAGCCGTGAAATTCGACCATCAAGTGGGGAACTTCGGGCATATCGGCCTTGGAATAGGCGTTGCAGGCGCGGGTGGTTTCGGCATCTATGAACTCGATCCGTGCCATCGGGATGCCCATTTGGATGGTGGCAATCACGGCATTGACGGCGTCGCCGATGGCCGCAAAGGCGCAGACCGCCGAGGACGTTGCCTCGGGTTGGCCCTGCAATTTCAAGGTCAATTCGGTGATGACGCCAAGTGTGCCTTCTGCCCCGACAAACAAGGCTGTTAGATCATAGCCAGCCGAAGATTTGCGCGCCCGTGCGCCGGTGCGAATGATGCGCCCATCTGCCAACACCACCTCAAGCGCCAAGACATTGTCGCGCATGGTGCCATAACGCACAGCCGTGGTGCCGCTGGCCCGTGTCGAGGCCATGCCACCCAACGACGCATTCGCGCCGGGATCGACGGGAAAAAACAAACCTGTGGCGCGCAATTCGGTGTTCAATTCCTCGCGGGTAAGGCCGGGTTGGATCACCACATCCATGTCTTCAGCGTTCACCGCCAAGACCCGTTTCATTTGCGCCATGTCGATGGTCACGCCACCGCGCACGGCGGATGTGTTGCCCTCAAGTGAGGTACCCGCGCCATAGGGGATGACGGGGCAATCATGTTCCGCACAGGTTTTGACAATCTGCGAAACCTCACCTGTGTTGCGCGGATAGGCCACCGCATCGGGCGGGGCGGCGGCAAAATGGGTTTCCGAGGCGCCATGGGCGTCCAGATCGGACTTGGATAGGGTCAGCCGATCGCCTAAGAATGAAAGCGCGTGGATTGCGGATTGAATGGTCATGCTGGCCTCAATTTGCAAAGTTGAGTGCAGATTAGACGATGCTGTGTGGTTGTGAAAGGCTGCAAGCAGCAATTTGGGACCAAGACTGATGAGTACAGAAAAAGGTACAGAAAAATCAGCGGTGACACGCATTGCGCAGGAGATGCGCGACGGGACGCTCCAAGCCTGGCGGGTGTTGCGCAGCCATGGTCCCAGTCAGGTGCAATTCTGGTTTATCGCGCTGGCGATTGGCATCGCGTCGGGCTATGCGGCGCTGGGATTTCGCAATGGTATTAGTGCGTTGCAGAGTTGGCTTTATGGGGCCGAGGATTTGCACATGCTGCATTCCTTTGCGGGTACTTTGCAATGGTATTGGGTGTTGGTGATCCCGATTGCAGGCGGCTTGGTCGTTGGCCTGATTTTGAACAGGTTTACAGATGATGGTGCGGTGCGTTCGGTCGCGGATGTGATCGAGGGGGCGGCCCTGCATGAGGGGCGGGTCGAACAAAAAGAGGGGCTGGCCTCTGCACTCGCCTCAATGATTACACTGGCGTCAGGCGGGTCCTCGGGGCGCGAAGGGCCGGTGGTGCATTTGGCCTCGGTCATTTCCAGCTGGGTTTCAACCCGCATCAATGCCAATGGCATCACGGGGCGCGATTTATTGGGCTGTGCGGTGGCGGCGGCGGTTTCGGTGTCGTTCAATGCGCCGATTGCGGGGGCGTTGTTTGCGCTTGAGGTGGTGCTGCGCCACTTTGCGGTGCATGCCTTTGCGCCGATCGTGATTTCGTCTGTTGCGGGCACGGTGATTAGCCGTGTGCATCTGGGGGATGTGACGGAATTTACCTTGCCAGTCGGTGGGGCATTGGCGTTTTACGTTGAGTTGCCAGCGTTTTTGATCCTTGGGGCTGTTTGTGGGCTTGTGGCTGTTTTGTTGATGAAATCGGTGTTCTGGGCCGATGATCTGGGCAGCTATTTCCAAAGCAAAACCAAAATGCCGGGCTGGTTGCGGCCTGCGGTGGCGGGCGCGATGTTGGGAACGCTGGCAATTGGGTTTCCGCATATCATCGGGGTCGGTTACGAGACCACGTCACGGGCGTTGACGGGTGATTTGTTGCTGTACCAAGTGATGGTGTTTGCGGTGCTAAAGGTGATGGCGGTTTCCATCACTATGGCGGGGCGCATGGGGGGCGGTATTTTTTCACCGTCCTTGATGGTTGGGGCGCTGACGGGTTTGGCGTTTGGCATGATTGCAACGGCGATTTTCCCCAATGTGTCTGGCTCTGAAACCATCTATGCGCTGGCGGGCATGGGGGCGGTGGCGGCGGCTGTGCTGGGCGCACCGATCTCGACCACGCTGATTGTGTTCGAGTTGACCGGTGATTGGCAAACCGGGCTGGCGGTGATGGTGGCGGTGTCGCTGTCAACGGCGCTGGCCAGTCGGATGGTGGATCGTTCGTTCTTTTTGACACTGCTTGAGCGGCGCAACATCCATCTGGCGGCAGGGCCACAGGCCTATCTGTTGTCGATGTCGTCCGTGGCCAGCGTGATGCGGACCAAAGGCGCGGAAGGGGCCGCCGATGAGGACGCCTGTTGGGAGCTGATCGGGCAGGGCACCTATATCGACGGCAATGCCACGCTGGAACAGGCCATGCCGTTGTTTGACACCACAGCCAATACATTCATCCCTGTTGTCACCTTGGGGGGGGAGGGGGATGCGCCGGAATTATGGGGGGCTTTGTTTCAAGTGGATGCTTTGCGCACCTACAACCGTGCGCTTGCGGCCGTAACGGCCGAGGAGCATTCCTAAAGGTCGCACTATCGCTTGAAGATCAAACAGGTTAGGCTTTTTGCACATCCCTTTGGTCCATTTAGGAGAGCAACATGAGCGACGAAACCAGCATAGAAATCCGCGAAAACGGCCCGTTGATGGTTAAAAACTTAAAGGTCATGATTCTGCCCGACGGCAGCCAAGCCGAGAAAAAAGAACTGACGGTTTTGTGCCGTTGCGGGTTGTCCGCGAACAAACCCTACTGTGATGGCAGTCACAAACGCGAAGGCTGGACGGGCTAAAGGCACGGCCCGCTCATCACGCGCTTACGCTGCGTTCTTCGCTCGCTGGATGCATTCCATGAAAAAAGCCGTAAGGCTTGATGAATTTTGGGCGCTTACAGCTCTTCGATTGTCACCAATGACGGATCAAACGCCAAAAAACCTTTGATCTTCTCGACGCCTTCCAATGGGTTCTCATAGGACCACACGGCATTTTCCAAAACCGCGCTTTTGGTTTGGATCGAGAAATAATTGGCATCGCCTTTGTGCGGGCAATGGGTTGATTTGGTGGTCGGATCTAAGAATGCCATCGCAATATCGGCGCGCGGAAAATAGATTACCGGTTTGTAGTCACCCTCGGCCAGTTCCAGTGCTTTAGTGCTTTCGCCCAAAACGGCACCACCAGCCCGGACAACCCATTTGGTGTTGGTCTTGTGAATTTTGACATGTTCTGACATCTGCGGCGCCCCTTTGACGAATGGTGAGCAGCGACACTAACACATCCGTTTGGGAAATTGCACGCTACAAAGGCGCGCAGGCACAAACCAACCAATCATGCACCTCGGTATCAACCAAAGGGCCCAACATATAGAGCGCTTTGGCATGGTAACTATCCAGCCATTCGCGCTCGTCAGTGCTGAGCATTTCGGTAACAATCAGGCGCCGGTCAATCGGCACATACGCCAGGGTTTCAAATGCCAGCATCTCACGTTGATCGGCGCCCTTTAAGGCCGGGGCGTCCTGCACCACAATAAGGTTCTCGATCCGAATGCCAAAAGCACCTTCGCGGTAATATCCAGGCTCGTTTGACAGGATCATGCCAGAGGCCAATGCCACGTCCGAGACTTTTGATAGGCGCTGCGGCCCCTCATGAACCGACAGGTAAGAGCCAACCCCATGTCCTGTGCCGTGGTTGTAATCCTGCCCGGCCAACCACAGAGGATAGCGCGCCAAGGGGTCCAGATCACGGCCAGCCAACCCAATGGGAAAACGTGCGCGCGAAATGGCAATCATGCCTTGCAACACACGGGTAAAGCATGTTTTTTCCTCAATTCCGACGTTACCCACAGCAATCGTGCGGGTGATGTCTGTGGTGCCGTCTTGATATTGACCACCACTGTCGACCAACAGCATCTCGCCGATGTTCACGGCGCGATTGCTGTCGTCGCTGACACGATAATGCATGATCGCCCCATTGGGTCCGGCCCCTGAAATCGTCTCGAAACTGATTTCACGTAACGCATTGCTGTCCGCCCGAAATCCTTCCAGCTTTTTCACCACGTCAATCTCGGTCAATGCGCCTTTGGGGGCTTCAACATCCAACCAAGATAAAAACCGCACCATCGCCACACCGTCACGCAAATGCGCGGCCCGTGCGCCTGCGATCTCGACCGCATTTTTGCAAGCCTTTGGCAGGATACAGGGGTCTTGTCCGTTAATGATCTTGATGCCCGCATCGCGCAAAATTTGTCCGACGTGAACTGGGGCCGTGGCCTGATCAACCATCACGGGGCCACTCAAGCCCTGTAATGCTGCCGAAAAATCAGCCCAGTCGTTCAATTGGGTTTCCGGATCAAAAGATAGACCGTCTGCCTTTTCAGGGGTGGTGAACAGATCAACATTTCCGCTGACATGCAAGATCGCGAAGCCTTGCACCACGGGGTTGCGCTCAATATCGCTGCCGCGGATGTTCAATAACCAGCAAATGCTGTCTGGCAGGGTGATCACCGCTGCTTGCGCGCCGTTTTGCAGGATATCATCCGCCAGCCGATTGCGTTTTCCTTGCGAAGTTTCCCCAGCAAATTCAATTGGATGATCAATGATTTTGCCATTTGGCTTTGCTGGTCGATCTGTCCAGATCCGGTCCACCAAGTTGTCGCAGGGCCGCAAAGTGATTTGGCTACCGATCAGCAACTTCTCTATCTTGTCGATTTCGGATTGGGTGTGCAACCATGCATCAAACCCAATAACGCCACCCTTGGGCAATGCCTCTTTCAGCCAGTCGCCCAATTGCATTTCTGGCCAATCAACGGGGGTGAAATACGCCAAATCAACTTGGGTTTTGATCTGCGTGCGGTACCGCCCATCAACGAAAACGCCCGCCTGATTGGCCAATACCGCGCAAAAACCGGCTGACCCTGTGAAGCCCGTCAACCAGGACAGGCGCGCATCTCTTGGCGCAACATATTCGCCCTGATGCGCATCGGCACGGGGCACCAAAAAGCCGTCCAACCGCTCGGCTGCAATTTGCGCACGCAACAATGCCAACCGTGCAGGGCCATCCTCAGGCCGCGATGTCACCTCAAAACTCTGAAACATCCCTTGCCCTTCTTCTTTTAAAAATACCTGCGTCGCAGGCATCATAAAACAAGCCCAGCTTTAGCTGGCCCGTTTCATTCCCATCACCCGTGCGCGCGCCCTTGGGTCACTGTCAAACAAGGATGCCAATTGCTCGGTCATTGCGCCGGCCAGTTGCTCCACATCGGTGATCGTCACAGCGCGATCGTAATAGCGCGTCACGTCATGGCCAATGCCGATCGCCAACAGCTCTACCATCTTGCGCTTTTCGACCATGGCGATCACATCGCGCAGATGTTTTTCCAAGTAATTCGCGGGGTTAACCGACAATGTGGAGTCGTCCACCGGCGCCCCATCAGAAATCACCATCAGGATTTTGCGCGATTCAGGGCGACCAACCATACGCCGATGCGCCCATTCCAGCGCCTCGCCATCAATGTTTTCCTTTAACAAGCCCTCTTTCATCATCAGTCCCAAATTGGGCCGGACCCGACGCCAAGGCGCGTCGGCAGATTTATAGATGATGTGGCGTAAATCGTTTAAACGACCCGGCGTTTGTTCCCGCCCCGAGGCCAACCATTGCTCGCGGCTTTGGCCGCCTTTCCAAGCGCGTGTCGTGAAGCCCAAAATCTCGACTTTGACCTGACAGCGTTCCAGCGTGCGGGCCAAAACATCGGCACAAATCGCCGCAATCGAGATCGGCCGCCCGCGCATCGAGCCGGAATTATCAATCAATAGCGTCACGCATGTATCACGAAACTCGGTGTCTTTTTCCTGTTTGAACGACAGTGGCGTGGTCGGGTTCGCAATCACCCGCGCCAAACGGCCCGCGTCCAATGTGCCTTCTTCCAGATCAAACTCCCACGAGCGGTTTTGCTGTGCCTGCAAACGACGTTGCAGCCGGTTGGCGAGCCGTGAAACAGCCCCCTTTAGGGGTTCCAGCTGTTGATCCAGATAGGCGCGCAAACGCTCCAACTCGGCGGTTTCAGCCAAATCCTCGGCGAGGATTTCTTCATCGTAATCAGTTGCGTAGACCTCATAGTTCGGGTCAGCTTCGGACACGGGGGCGGGGGGCGGTGGTTCCATCGGTGCGTCGCCCTCGGGCATTTCCGCTTCCTCGCCTTGCTCCATATCGGCCATGTCATCCATGGACACTTGCGCTTGCGATTGGTCTTGTTGCTCGTCTTGGGATTGTTCCGGATTGGCGTCGGCGTCTTCCTGTTCTTGGTCCTCGCCTTGGCTGTCGGGGTTTTCTTCTTCCTCTTCAGAATCTTCGGCCTGATCTTCGGAATTGTCATCCTCGGCGTCAGGATCATCGCCCAATTGGTCAGCGTAGCCCAGATCGGCGATCACCTGGCGGGCGAATTTGGCGAAATCGGCTTGATCAGCCAGCGACTCTTGCAAGCCATCCAGCGTGCCACCAGCCTTTTCGGTCATAAAGTCTTGCCAAAGCGACATCACGTTTTGCGCAGATTCCGGCAAGTCGCGCCCGGTTGCCAAATGGCGCACCAGATAGCCGGCGGCTTCGGCCATTGGGGCTTCGGATTGGTCCGTGATTTGACCATAGCCACGCCTGTCGGCCTCAACGGCGATTTTGGCGTCGATATTGCCCAACGTGCCGGGCATTTCGCGCGCGCCAACGGCCTCGCAACGGGCGTTTTCCATCGCTTCATAGATGCCACGGGCCAAATCACCTTGGGGGGCGTAACGCGCGTGGGTCTCAAGGTTATGATGTTTGTGACGCAGAGCCAGCGCGTCTGCGGTGCCACGGGCCAGTAGAACTTCGTCGCGGGTCATGCGGCGGGTCACTTGGGGCAGACGTACGGCATCCGCCGTCGCCCCGGCAGGGTCCACGGTAAAGGAGACCGACAATTCAGGATCATCAGCCATAACTTTGGTGGCCTCGGCGAGTGCCTTTTTAAACGGGTCAGCGGGGTTGTCGGCGTTATTTTTCATGGCGCCAGTTGAACATTGTTTCGTTCGGAATGTGAAGAGGTTTTGCAGGCAATTTTTTACAAATCCTCCTGTGCCAACCTATTGGAAGAAGACCCGATCCTGGGCGTGTTTTGTGGCGTAAACAAGATCTTCCAGATAGGCGCGATCGTGTTTCAGCATCTTGTTTTTCAAACTGGGGCTTGCACTGGCGTTCACCGATCTTTTGGGAAAATCGGCGCAATCAAACCCCCCATTGTCGGCAAATTGGTGGCATTGATTGGCGATGTCGTCAAATGGCATCAAATAGATTTGGGCGCCAGAGGTATGCGAAATCGGGTTTTTCGCATCTATGGCACCGGAAAGATTATCGCCGTCCAAGAAATCCCATGTGCTGGCCACTCTGTTAATAATTCTCTTAAACTTGTCTTCACTAAATGAAATGTTATGTTTTCGCTTTTGAAATTCACCAGTTTCAAGACGGCGCATCCAGCGGTGCGGCGAAAAATACAGCGATACCAGCCTTTCGACGGGCGGGCGGATCATGGTGAAAACGCGATAGCCGTCCAAACGTCCACCCAGTTGTTCTTGGTAGTCAGATAGGGATTGGTGCTTTGTTTTTGTATTGGGTCCTTGGATACCAAACCGATCACTCAGAACTTGATGGGTATCGGGTAAAATCGTTTGTTGGTCTTCTGAAAACCGCACAAAGCAACGCGAGAAATAGTTGCCGCCGGTTTTGGGGATATGGATGAAAATGATTTTTTGCTTGGGGAACAGCATTGTTTACCTGTTGGTTGGATTGGTGGACTGGGTTCTCTGCTTTAGGAATGCCCCAAGCTTACGGAATAATAAACGCGATTTATTTGATGAAAAGGGTAATGTGCAGCCAATGATTTCGGCTTCTTGCGCCAACAAATCCATCGTGCTGTTGCTTATCAAGCTCCAAGCTTCACGTTTGATTTCGGGCAAGGGGTGTTTTTTACCCTGATAGGCTTTGTTCTGGTTCACTGGTGCTAGATCAAGGGTTTGCGGTGCTGCAACAGGCAGGTTGCGGTGGCTCAAATCGCTTACAAACGCGGGTATGTCACCGCCGATTTTCAAGACGATATCGGGTTCCATTTCGCGCACCATCCGGTTCCAATAGATGATTGAAAGCGCGGCCCGCTCGACAAGGTTTTCAGTAGCGCAAATGTCGACATTGTATTTTGTATGGATATGCTCGCGACGAAAGGCAAGCGAGATCGGCGCATGTTCATTTTCCCGCATTACGGATGGCAAGGCCGTATCCAGATCGCGGACCATATGGATCAAAACATCCCAATGTAGCGCGCGGCGGGTTTTGGCAACAGGGGCGCGGAACCACGGGTTTTCATCCGCATCGGTGGCCATCATCCATGACGAAACCCCATGTGTGCCATCGCCTTCGTGACCAACATCGAGTCCGATTTGTTGGCAAAGGGCGGCCGCAAATCCAGTGCCACAGCGCGGATGACCGGTGATCAGCAAGGGCCGGTGGAACATATGTTGAATGTGTTGTTTTACTTTGTGATCATTTATGTTGGCCTGGTTGGTCTCGCCATTTTTGTGCAACCACTTAGAACGGATAGGTTTGGGATGGATGGTGGATTCCATAGCCCCTGTGTTCCAGGACAAATCGGATGCGATTGGCGGAAAAACTGTGATTGCTTCGCCGGGTTTTGGGGCGATTTTGTGCATGAATGTATCGGAGGTGTGATTTACCGTTTCAAACCGAGACAGCAGTGCACGGGCATAGGCTGGTGTTAGGATATGGGCGGGATTTGCCATTCTGACTTGATCATTGAAACGGTATCTTTGGTCCGCATTATGTTGCTTTCCAAGCGCCCAACCCAGCCGGATCAACCGGGGTTTTTCAGCCGCTATGTCAATTGCACTACGTGCAACGTCGGCGGCCAATTTGTCTAGAACCCGCGCAGCCCAATCATGAATCACCACATCGTCCTCTAGCACAAGTGTGATGTCGTCTGTGGCCGAAATCTGCGTCCAAAGGTTTAGAAAACTGGCGAAATTGGCAACCTGTTGTGGCAACAGGACATTGTTGCAATTGGGTTTGTCGCAACTAAGGTTGCCGCATCGAAAACAGGGTGGGTAGCTGGCCACCATGTTATTTTCAAACAGTTTTTTTACTTCTTGGTGGTCTGGATCATAGGCGTCATGGTATTCAAAAGACGCAAGGTTCAACTTTTCTTTCAGGTGTGGTGCAATGCGTTCGCGTCGATCTAGTGATTGCGGTAAACTGATAACCCTAACAGCTGTGATAAAGTTAGGAAGCACAGCTTACCCCATGCTCATGCTGGCCGCGGATTCCGGCAGTTCCTCATCAAAACAACGCTGGTAGAATTCGGCGACAGTTTGGCGCTCAAGTTCATCACATTTGTTCAGGAACGACAGGCGGAACGCATAGCCCACATCGCGGAAAATCGAGGCGTTTTGCGCCCATGAAATAACGGTCCGTGGCGACATCACTGTCGACAGATCACCGTTCATAAACGCAGTACGTGTCAGGTCCGCGACGGTCACCATCTGGCTGACGGTTTTGCGGCCGCTGTCTGTGTTGTAGACAGGATTTTTCGACAGAACGATTTGGGTTTCGGAATCATGCGACAGGTAGTTCAGCGTTGCCACCAGTGACCAACGGTCCATTTGGCCCTGATTGATCTGTTGGGTGCCGTGGTACAATCCGGTTGTGTCGCCCAAACCAACCGTGTTGGCGGTCGCGAACAGACGGAACTGGGGGTGCGGGGTGATGACTTTGTTTTGATCCAGCAACGTCAGTTTGCCGTCAACTTCCAGCACGCGCTGGATCACAAACATCACGTCTGCACGGCCCGCATCATATTCGTCAAATACGATGGCGGTGTTGGTGCGCAGCGCCCAAGGCAGGATGCCTTCTTGGAATTCGGTGACCTGTTTGCCATCGCGCAATTTGATCGCGTCTTTACCGATCAGATCAATCCGGCTGATGTGGCTGTCCAGATTGACCCGCACGCAGGGCCAGTTTAGACGGCTGGCGACTTGTTCAATATGGGTGGATTTACCCGTGCCGTGATAGCCTTGAATCATTACGCGGCGGTTGTGTGAAAACCCTGCCAAAATGGCCAGCGTTGTGTCTGGATCAAACTTATAGGTCGGGTCCAGTTCTGGCACGCGGTCGCTGGCCTCGGAATAGCCTTTGACCACCATGTCGGTGTCGATGCCAAACACCTCGCGGACTGAAATTTCCTGATCTGGTTTGTCGTTGGTTTCCATCGTCATGTCCGCTTCATTATTACAAATAGGGTTCGCCCAATCGGGCCTTGGGATGTTGGTGCAATAATTTTGCGCCCTGTGCAAGAGAAGCGGGGGGTGAAATCTTTCAAAACCACACCAAAGCGTGATTCCACACCTGAAGGCGGCGGTGCTATCAGAATAGAAACGTTAAAGGAGAACGACATGAACCGACGTATGATGATGACTTCTGGTCTTGCCGCTGCCGCTATTGGATTTGGCCCGCTGCGTGTGGGCGCTGCAACTGGCAGCTTTGAGGTGATGCGCAGCGATGCGGATTGGCGCAGCCGTCTAACGCCGCAGCAATACGAGGTCATGCGCAACGAGGGGACCGAACGGGCGGGGTCGTCACCGTTGGATAAGAACTATGCCGCAGGGACGTATCATTGTCGCGGTTGTGATCTGCCGCTGTACCCGTCGAAAACCAAATTTGATTCTGGCACGGGTTGGCCCAGCTTTTGGAAACCTCTAAAGGGCGCGGTCGGCACCATGCCGGACAACACGTTGTTCAGCAAACGTACCGAAGTCCATTGCCGCCGTTGTGGCAGCCATCTGGGACATGTTTTCGATGATGGACCCGCGCCGACGGGCAAACGCCATTGTTTGAACGGCGTGTCGTTGAAATTTGTCGCTGCCTGATTGGGGCTGCCACCTCGCTTGATGCGCCGTTGGTGTTAGGACGCCTCGATCATATCGACCCGCGTTGCATGACGACCACCTTCAAATTCGGCGTTCAGGAACGCGTCAACAATATCAAGTGCCAGCCCTTCGCCGGTCACACGCACGCCTAACGCCAACATGTTGGCATCATTGTGCTGGCGGATCATCCTGGCGGAAAACGTGTCACAACAGGCACCACACCGGATGCCTTGCACCTTGTTCGCTGCCATCATGATGCCTTGACCCGTGCCGCACAGGATGATGCCAAGCCCGCAATCACCCGAGGCAACGCGCTCGGCGGCGGCTTTGCCATGTATCGGGTAATGGGTGCTTTCCGTTGTGGTTGGGCCGATGTCGACCACCTCCCAACCCAGCGCGGCAATATGCTCGGCGATGGCCTGTCGTGTCTGAAGGGCGGCGTGGTCGCTGGAGAGGACGATGCGTTTGTTGGCTGTCATAGGAAGGTCCCGATTCTTGAGTTGATTTGGTCATTCGACCCTATGATCACAAAGTCGTGGCTTCAATCCGTTAAACGCATTATCCTTGTCAGTCATGGAGTGCCAATTTCCAGATGAGGATGATTTGTCCGAAGGGCTTTATATGATCCACCCGACGTTTTTAGATCAAAACGCGATCCCGCTTCCAAGAGATCAACCGTTATCTGGTACGTTATCCGCGCGCATGGTGATCATTGCCAGAGAGATGGTGGGCTACCATCGGCAACGGATTTCGGTTGGAACCAGATTTAATTGCCACGAGGGGAGTCGTATTGTTGGAACCGGTGCAGTTACAAAATTTTTAGCGCTGACGGCTTAAAGATCAATGTCTCCAAAGGGGGGCTAGGTCAGGTGACAGACAGGCAAGGTGGTTGCTCAACGCGGTCTTGATCTTTGCCCCATAGAATGCCCTTCTAAACCCCATATGGAGGGTCTTTTGCTACATACTTTATACATCACACTGGCAGGCATCGCCCTCGTGAACATGCTCGGCTGGCTGTCGCCGGGGCCCAACATGCTGGCGGTGATGAGCGCCTCTGTCAGCAAGGGGCGGACGTCGGGGTATGCCACGGGGCTTGGCTTGGCGACGGGCGGTATGATCTGGGCAACGCTGACCATCATGGGGGCCGCCACGGTGTTTGAATTGTTCCCCACCGCCGTTTTAGCGTTCCGGTTGATCGGGGCCAGCTATTTGGCATGGCTTGGCTATAAATACTTGCGCAGCGCATGGCGCGGGGACGCGGCCAAATTGGTTATCAGCAAGGTTGAGCACAGCAATCGGGCGGCCTTTCGCACCGGATTTATCGTTGTCATGACCAACCCTAAAGCGATGTTGTTTTTCAGCTCGGTGTTTGTGGCGTTCATACCGGCCAGCGCCCCGCTTTGGATGTGGATCGTGATCTTGGTGTTCAGTCAAACCCAAGCCTTCTTGCAGCATTGCCTAACGGCTTGGCTATTTTCATCCCGCGCCGTTTTGGGCCGTATTGAAACCGCGCAACGCCGCGTGAACGGGGCGATTGGCGCGCTTTATGTCGGGCTGGGGTTTGGCATCGGGATGGATGCGCTGCGGCGGATATAGGCGAAAAGCGCCCCCAACTGGGGAGGCTTAGCTTTTGAAATGGCGGCTGGTTTTGATCTGATCCCACGCCCAAACCACCAGTTGCAACTGTTCCTCTTGCGAGCGATCGCCGCCGTTCATATCGGGGTGCAGCCCTTTGATCAGCTTTTTGTAGGCCTTGCGCACTTCGGCTTTGGTCCAATGATCTTTGGCTTCCAAAACGTCAATCGCCTTGCGCTCGGTCGGGGGCAGTTTGCGGGTGCCGGTGATCGAGCGGCCCGGATTTTGGGTGGCGTTGCCGCCCAGCACCTGATGCGGATCATCCACGCCCAGACGCGCCCAGGCCCGTTCCTCTTCGGATTTCTTGAACGGTTTGGTTTCCCGTTCCCAAACGCGGTCTTTATCTTGTTGTTCGGCGACCGCGTCGTCGGGTGAGCCGTCAAAGAAATTCCACTTTAGATTATATTCGCGCACGTGAACCTTGCAAAACCAAACGAAATCATCAACGGCGTCTGGCGAACGTGGTGCACGGTACTTGCCGGCTTCTTCGCAGCCCTCGTGTTCACACACCCGTGTCGAGGTGTCGAACGCCCCAGACATGCCGCGACGACCGCGCTGGCGTTTCTTTTTGTCATTCGACACGGACATGTCGAAACCGAAGGGATCGCTTTTAGCCATTTTAAAACCTTTTCGACTCAGGCAATAGACTTTAGCGTGATCTGTGCCGGATAGAAGGGGCATATGCAAAAAATGTTAGTTGAAGAGCAGATTTTTGAAAAATTACAGGCTAAATTTTCGCCCGTGGCTTTAGAGGTGCTGAATGAGAGCGACCAACACGCAGGTCACGCGGGTCATGATGGCAGTAACGAGAGCCATTTCAGGGTGGTGATCAAGGCCGATGTTTTTGACGACATGAGCCGGATTGCCCGCCACCGCGCGGTTCACGCGGCATTGGGCAAAGAGCTGATCGCCCGCATTCACGCATTGGCGTTAGAGATTAACACCTAGGCGGCGCCATCGCTAGGCGCGGGTGTCAAAGCGCGGGTCTTTGACCTCGACGGCGTCACTGACGGCATCGGTTGCCGGACCAAGTGCCGGGGCCGCGCCACGGCCACTGTCTGTGTTGCCGTTCAGCAATGGCGCATGGGTTTGTGGCGCGTCTGCGGCGGTTGCTGTGGTGGCGGTTGCAACGGCGGGGGTTGCTGTGGTGGCGGTTTCCTCAACTTGGAATTCGGCGGCCTCAACTTCGGTCGCAATCTCGCGCCTAAACACCAGCATATTCAAATACGTCGTGTTGCGGCCGCGCAGGCCGGTGCGTTCTTCGCAGGGCAGGGTGTCGGTGCGCTGGTACTCCCAGCCATCCGCGCCCATTTCGTTCATTTCGACCATCATCGCATTGGCAAACCGCGCATCTGTGGTTTTCAGGCCCTTGGCTTTTAATCCCTTTTTAGGCGCAGGCACGACTTTGTATTCATAGTTTGGCACGGTGTGGCCCCCTCGGCGTTTTTTAACAGATTGGCTTCATAACAAATCCGGTTGCGACTGTCCAAACCTCAAGGCGGAATGTTGCCTTGTTGCGCGTGCCTGTGGCATTCGCGCAATTTTTCAGCCGAGCGCGGTCTATTCGGCCAGCTTTTTGGCGACGATTTCGTTGACCGCTTTGGGGTTGGCTTTGCCGCCGGTGGCTTTCATGACCTGACCGACGAACCAGCCCGCCAGTTTGGGGTTGGCCTTGGCCTTTTCAACTTGGGCTGGGTTGGCTGCGATGATCTCGTCCACAGCCGCCTCGATTGCGCCAGTGTCAGTGACCTGTTTCATGCCGCGTGCTTCGACGATTTCGGCAGGGTCGCCACCCTCGGTGTAAACGATCTCGAACAGCTCTTTGGCGATCTTGCCCGAGATGTCACCCTTGGTGATCAGCGCGATGACGCCGCCCAATTGGTCGGCAGTTACGGGGCAATCCTCAATGGTTTTGTCGTCCTTTTTCAAACGGCCAAACAGCTCGTTGATCACCCAATTGGCGGCCAGCTTGCCGTCACGCCCGTCGGCCACGTTTTCAAAAAACGCGGCATTGGCCACGTCCGCTGTTAGCACCGAGGCATCATAGTCGGACAGGCCAAAGTCATTGATAAAACGCAGCTTTTTGTCGTCCGGAAGTTCGGGCAGTGAGGCGGCAATGCCGTCGACCCAGTCTTGTTCGATTTCAAGCGGCAGCAGATCGGGGCATGGGAAATAGCGGTAATCATGCGCCTCTTCCTTGCTGCGCATAGAGCGGGTTTCGTTCTTGTCCGGATCATACAGACGTGTTTCCTGATGCACTTCGCCACCATCCTCGATGATGGCGATCTGGCGGCGGGCCTCATATTCAATCGCGGCCTGCATAAAGCGCATGGAGTTCATGTTTTTGATTTCGCAACGGGTGCCCAGATGCGAGAAATCCTCGGTCTCGCGGTAACGCTCATAGTCGCCAGCGCGACAGACCGAAACGTTCACATCGGCCCGCAGGTTGCCGTTTTGCATGTTGCCATCACAGGTGCCCAAATACCGCAAGATTTGGCGGATTTTGGCAACATATGCGGCCGCCTCTTCGGGGCCACGAATATCGGGGCGCGAGACGATTTCCATCAAGGCGACACCGGTGCGGTTCAAATCCACAAAGGACATATTCGGGTCCATGTCGTGAATGGATTTACCAGCGTCCTGTTCCAGATGGATGCGCTCAACCCGCACCAGACGGGCGATGCCCTCGGACAATTCAACCAACACTTCGCCCTCGCCAACAATCGGGTGGTAAAGTTGTGAGATTTGATAGCCTTGCGGCAAATCCGGATAGAAATAGTTTTTGCGATCAAACGCCGAATACAGATTGATATCGGCCTTTAGGCCAAGGCCGGTGCGCACGGCTTGCTCGACGCAAAATTCGTTGATCACGGGCAACATGCCGGGCATGGCGGCGTCCACAAAGGCGACGTTTGAATTGGGCTCGGCCCCGAATTTGGTGCTGGCACCGGAAAACAATTTGGCCTTGGAGGCGACTTGCGCGTGGATTTCCAGCCCGATCACCAGTTCCCAGTCATGTTTGGCTCCTGCAATCACTTTGGGTTTGGGGGAGTCATATGTAAGGTCGAGCATGGCGAAATCCATCCAGATGTTAAGCGTTCCTAGCCTTCTAGGACAGGGCGGCGGACGGGGCAAGGGGCAGGTGGCAACACATGGCTCATCGGGGGATTTGCGGTTGCTGTGTCAGGGGAATTGCCTCAAACTCAACAAAACAACTTTGTGAGAGTTATCATGCGTGTCCTGTCTGCTGCCATTTTGGCGATGCCTTTTGTTTATCTCGCCGCCTGTGGCGATAATGAGCCCGATGAAACGGCTGATGTTTTCAGCACTATGTTCTCGGTTGGGAGTGACGAATTGCCAGTAACGCGCTGGGACCATCGTTCCGAGGCCAATCAATGGACCCGCGCCACAATGACGGCCATTCTGGATGGGCATGGCCATGCGTTGACCAACACAGTACCACGCGACGCCGCGACATGGTGCCCAGGCTATGAGAGCAAAGGCGCGTTTGAGCGGGCGGCGTTTTGGACAGGGCTGCTGTCAGCAATGGCCAAACATGAAAGCACATGGAACCCAGCGGCCGTGGGCGGCGGCGGGCAATGGTTTGGTTTGGTGCAGATTTCGCCGGCCACGGCGCGCGGCTATGGTTGCGATGCCACCAGTGGTGGCGCGTTGAAAAACGGCAGCGCTAACCTGTCCTGTGCGGTGCGCATCATGGCAAGCACAGTGCCACGCGACGGGGTTGTGGCTGAAAACATGCGCGGGGTGGCCGCTGATTGGGGGCCTTTCCACAATGCGTCCAAACGCGCCGAAATGGCGGCTTGGACGTCATCGCAGAGCTATTGTAACTAAGGTTTCAAAACACGATTTAAGCGGGCTTTGATTTCGGTGGCTACGCCGTCGTAAGTTGGCAAGCCGCGTGGGATCCACCCCTTGCCGTTTGGCCCACCCGCCATGCCTTCGGCCACATCCATCAGGTTGGCAAACCCCTGTTTGTTTAAGGCGTCAAACACATAGCCCGATCTGTTGCCAGTGCGACAAATCAGGGCGATCGGGATTTTCGGGTATTCAGACCGCAATCTTACCAGCGAATCCACAAAGGATTTTTCGGTCATATCCAGCGCAATCGCGCCCTCGGCGATACCGGTTTGTGACCATTCCTCGGGCGTGCGGATATCAACCAAAATGATATTGCCTGATTTGGCTGCAACAAAGGCGTCCGGTGCTTTGAGAACGCTTGGGCCGGCCCAAGCGGGCTGGGGGATCATTGGAAGGGCAACAACGCCCGCAGTGATTGCGCCGATTAGAAAATGGCGGCGGTTGGGTTTAAGGGCTTGCGGTTCCATTTGGTGTTCTCCACAGTTATGTTTACCAGCAACATATGATCGTATAGAGACGTATTGCAAAGAGCGAATGTGATCGTTAGCAACGACAAAAGGTCACATTCGTGTGTTGTGCGATGTGAGAATACGGAAAGGAACGCGACTTGAAAATCGGTGCACCAAAGGAAGTTTTTGAAGGCGAAGCGCGGGTAGCGATGACGCCCGAGAGTGCCTTGCAATTGCAAAAACTGGGCTATGACTGTTTGATCGAGGCGGGCGCTGGCAAGGCGGCTGGGTTCTCGGACGCGGCCTATAAAGACGCGGGCGTCGAGGTTATCCGCGGGGCCGCGGCCCTATGGAAAGCGGCCGATGTGATAACCAAGGTCCGCGCGCCAAACACAACCGAAGCGCGCCGTTTGACTAAGGGCAAGACACTGATTTCATTCTTCTTTCCGGGGCAATCCGAGGAACTGATGGACTTGGTAAACTCCAAAGGTGCCAATGTCATCGCTATGGATATGGTGCCGCGTATCAGTCGTGCACAGAAAATGGATGCGCTGTCCTCGATGGCCAATATCGCCGGTTACCGTGCGGTGATTGAGGCGGGTAACAACTTTGGTCGCTTCTTTACCGGCCAAGTCACAGCCGCTGGCAAAGTGCCCCCCGCCAAAGTGTTGGTGATTGGCGCGGGCGTGGCCGGATTGGCCGCAATTGGCACCGCAACGTCGCTGGGCGCGATCACCTATGCGTTTGATGTGCGCCCCGAAGTGGCCGAGCAGGTGGAATCAATGGGTGCGGAATTTGTGTTCCTCGATTTCACCGAAGATCAGGCCGATGGTGCGGCGACGGGTGGCTATGCGGCCGTGTCCAGCCCAGAGTTTCGCGAGGCCCAGCTGGCCAAGTTCCGCGAAATTGCGCCAGACATTGATATCGTGATCACCACGGCTTTGATCCCGAACCGTGAAGCGCCCGAACTTTGGACCAAAGACATGGTCGCGGCCATGAAACCCGGTAGTGTGATCGTGGATTTGGCAGCTGAAAAGGGTGGCAACTGCAAGCAAACCGTGATGGACGAAAAGATCGTCACCCAAAACGGTGTCACCATCATTGGCTACACCGATTTCCCATCCCGTATGGCGGCGCAATCATCGACGCTCTATGCCAACAACATTCGTCACATGATGTCGGACCTGACGCCCGAGAAAAACGGCAAGGTCAAGCACGACATGGAGGACGACGTGATCCGCGGTGCGACCGCGACCTTTAAGGGCAAGATAACCTTCCCGCCACCACCACCCAAGGTGCAGGCAATCGCGGCGCAACCCAAAGCCGAAGTTAAAGAGCAAACGCCAGAAGAAAAGCGCGCGCTGGAAACCGCGGCATTCAAAGCGCAGACCAAGCAACAAGTCATTTTGCTGTCGGTTGGGGCGATCGTGTTGCTGGGGGTCGGGCTGGTTGCGCCGGCCAGCTTTATGCAGCACTTCATCGTCTTTGTGTTGTCGGTCTTTATTGGCTTCCAAGTGATCTGGGGGGTGGCGCATTCGTTGCACACACCTTTGATGGCCGTGACAAACGCGATTTCTTCTATCGTTATTTTGGGGGCGTTGATGCAGATCGGATCAGGGTCTTATCTGGTGATGCTGCTGGGGGCGCTGTCAGTCTTTATGGCAGGGATAAACATATTTGGCGGCTTTATGGTGACACGGCGTATGCTCGCCATGTTCCAGAAATCTTAAGGGGATCAGAGACATGGATTTCGGTTTTACAACAGCGGCTTATGTGGTTGCAGCAGTTCTCTTTATCCTTTCACTTGGCGGTTTGTCAGGTCAGGAAAGCGCCAAGCGCGCGGTCTGGTATGGCATCGCGGGCATGGCGCTGGCAGTGGTTGCCACGCTGATTGGGCCGGGTTCCGGCATGTGGTTTTTGTCACTGGTGTTGATCAGTGGTGGCGCCGTCATTGGCTGGCAATTGGCCAACAAAGTGCAAATGACCCAAATGCCCGAACTGGTGGCCGCGATGCACTCGCTTGTTGGTTTGGCGGCGATGTTTATCGGCCTAAACGCGCATTTCACCATCGGCTATGTTGATGGCATCTCGGGCGCGGGCGGCATGAGTGCAGACGATATTGGCAGCTTTGCCGCATTGGTTGCCCATAAAACCCAAGTTGAAATTAACATTTTGCGGGTCGAACTTTACCTCGGCGTCTTTATCGGGGCGATCACCTTCACGGGGTCCATCATCGCCTACGGCAAACTGGCGGGCAAAGTTAAATCAACCGCAGAAAAGCTGCCGGGCGGGCATATGCTGAATGCCGGAGCGGCTGCGCTGTCGGTGATTTGCCTGGTTTGGTACTTCAATACCGGTGGTTTTTTACCCCTCTTCCTGATGATTTTGGCGGCGCTGTTCATTGGATATCATTTGATTATGGGTATTGGCGGCGCGGATATGCCTGTGGTCGTGTCGATGTTGAACAGCTATTCCGGCTGGGCGGCTGCGGCGATTGGCTTTAGTCTTGGCAATGATCTGTTGATCGTGGTTGGCGCGCTGGTTGGCTCTTCTGGTGCGATCCTGAGCTATATCATGTGTAAGGCGATGAACCGCTCCTTTATCTCGGTGATTTTGGGCGGGTTTGGCGGCACCACAGGACCCGCGATGGAAGTCGAGGGCGAACAGGTTGCCATCGAGGCTGAAGGCGTGGCTGCGGCCCTGAATGACGCCGACAGCGTGGTCATCATTCCCGGTTACGGCATGGCGGTGGCACAAGCCCAGCAAGCGGTTTCCGAATTGGTCAAACGGTTGCGCGACAAGGGCAAAAACGTCCGCTTTGCCATTCACCCAGTGGCCGGCCGTTTACCAGGTCACATGAATGTTTTGTTGGCCGAGGCGCGGGTGCCATATGACATCGTGCTGGAAATGGACGAGATCAACGATGATTTCCCCGACACCGATGTGGTGATTGTGATTGGCTCCAATGACATCGTGAACCCCGCTGCACAGGACGATCCCAACTCGCCCATCGCCGGTATGCCGGTGCTGGAATGCTGGAAAGCCAAACAGGTGTTTGTATCCAAGCGCGGGCAGGGCACAGGGTATTCAGGCATCGAGAACCCATTGTTTTATAAGGAAAATACGCGGATGTTCTATGGTGATGCCAAGGACAGTTTGAATAAATTGCTGGCCTTGATTGACTAATCTGTTCGGCTAATGAAATTCAAAAAGGCGCCTTTCGGGGTGCCTTTTTGTTAAAATTGCACCGAATTATGGCCCTGAACATATCGTATTGTTAACATAATTACTGCCTATCTTGTTGCGAGAAACCGGATGGAGCAATCCCTGCTTGGTAGGCGGGGTCATAATAGCAATATGGCAACCAACACATTTGAAGTTTTCTATCTGGGTACGATGGCGGATATGGATCCGGATGAATCCAATACCGCATCTGAGAACGCCGATGATCTGGTTGGGCTTACTTTTGGCAGTGATGTTGATCCGCTCTGGCAGGAGATCACCACCCTGACGGCCGAGGATGCAAATGATGATGGCTATATTGATTCAAATGATGCCGGACTGACAGCAGAAGACCTGACATATGATGGCACGTCGTCCGCGCTGGATGGGTCGGTCGAATACTGGGTCACGGTGACCTACACGGATGGCTCCACTGCCACCACGGAAATGATGGTGATTCAAGACCTTAGCGGGCGGGTGTTTCTGTCGCCGCTGCAAACCGGCGATAGCCAGAAT
>DEIK01000116.1 GCA_002352425.1 Rhodobacteraceae bacterium UBA2776 | reverse complement strand
GTTCAAATCTTTCGCGACCGTGGCATCAATGTGGATTTCATGCCTGACCTTGGCAAAGACAAGGACGCGCTACTGGCTGCCATCCCGCAATACGATGGCCTTGCCATCCGCTCGGCCACCAAAGCCACACCAAAACTGCTGGAAGCGGCGGGCAACCTGAAAGTCATCGCCCGCGCTGGTATCGGGGTGGATAATGTCGATATTCCTGCCGCATCCAAAAAGGGTGTGATCGTGATGAACACACCGTTTGGTAACTCGATCACCACCGCTGAACACGCCATATCCCTGATGATGGCCGTAGCCCGCCAAATCCCCGAGGCCAACGCCTCGACCCAGGCTGGTAAATGGGAAAAATCCCGCTTTATGGGCGCTGAGATCACCAATAAAATCCTTGGCCTTATCGGCGCGGGCAACATCGGCGCTATCGTGGCTGACCGCGCGTTGGGGCTGAAAATGAAGGTCGTTGCCTATGACCCGTTCCTGTCCGAAGAACGCGCGGCAATTTTGGGGGTGGCTAAGGTTGAACTGGATGATCTGCTGGCCCGCGCAGATTTCATCACCCTGCACGTCCCGCTAACTGATAAAACCCGTGGCATTCTGGATGCCGATGCCATTGCCAAAATGAAAAAAGGCGTGCGCGTGATCAACTGCGCCCGTGGCGGGCTGGTTGACGAAGCTGCCTTGGCCGATGCGCTGAAATCGGGTCACGTGGCTGGTGCCGGATTTGATGTGTTTGAAACAGAACCCGCCACGGAAAGCCCGCTGTTTGGCCTCCCGAACGTGGTCTGTACCCCGCATCTGGGTGCGTCCACATCAGAAGCGCAGGAAAACGTGGCGGTGCAAGTCGCTGAACAGATGTCGGACTATTTGCTGACCGGCGCAGTCTCTAACGCGCTGAACATGCCATCCGTCACCGCCGAAGAAGCCAAGATCATGGGCCCATGGCTGAAACTGGCTGAACACCTTGGGGCCTTTGTTGGCCAAATGACCAACGAGCCAATTAAGGCTATCAACATCCTCTATGATGGTGTTGCCGCAGGTATGAATTTGGCCGCGCTGGATTGCGGCGCGATTGCTGGAATCATGAAGTCCACCAACCCCGATGTGAACATGGTTTCAGCCCCGGTGATCGCCAAGGATCGTGGCATCCAGATTTCTAAAACCACGCAAGAAAAGTCTGGCGTGTTTGACGGTTATGTCAAGTTGACCGTTGTCACCGACACGCTGGAGCGCACCATTGCTGGCACCGTGTTTTCCGACGGCAAACCGCGATTCATCCAGATCAAGGGTATCAACATTGATGCGGAGATCGGCGAGCATATGCTCTATACCACCAACAAGGACGTGCCGGGCATCATCGGGACTCTTGGCCGTGTTCTGGGCGAAAACAACGTCAACATCGCCAACTTTACTTTGGGCCGCAAAGAGGCGGGCGGCGACGCGATTGCGTTGTTGTATATTGATGGCCATCTAAATGAAAAAGCCAGAGAAGACCTGCACGCCACCGGATTATTCCAGTCTGTCAGCCCGTTGGTCTTTGGCGTCCAATAGGCAACCGGTTTCAGCCATATGATCAAAGGCCCTGTGGACAATCAAGGGGCCTTTGGTTTTTGAGCAGGTAAGAAAAAGGAACAAGAAATGCGCGTCTACGCAATCGGTGATATTCACGGCCAGATCGGGATGCTACATGCCGCGCACGAACGAATTGCAGCAGATCGGCAGCGTACCGGAGATATGCAAGCTCCCGTCGTGCATCTAGGCGATTTGACAGATCGCGGTCCCGACAGCAAAGGCGTAATACAGTTGCTGATTGACGGGATTGACCGTGGTGAACCTTGGCTAACGGTCAAAGGCAATCATGACCGGATGTTTGCAGGGTACGTGAACGACCCCACATATCACGATCCGCGCCTGTCCACCAAACTCGATTGGCTCCACCCGCGCCTTGGCGGAACGGAAACGCTTGCCTCTTACGGCGTGGATGGAAATACTCATCATGATGAAGTGCAAAGTGCTGTGCCAAAAAGCCATAAACAGTTTTTGGCTAACATGCCCCTAATGCACCGTTTTGGCGATGTCGCCTTTGTCCACGCAGGCATCATGCCGGGAGTGCCGCTTAACGATCAAACCGAGGATGATCTTTTGTGGGTCAGGGGGCCGTTCCACATGGAAATCCAGCCTTTCGAGGTGCTCATTGTGCATGGGCACACGCCCGTGGATAAGGCCACACATTACGGAAACCGGGTCAATCTTGATACAGGGGCCGGATATGGCGACCCGCTGACAGCCGCGGTGTTTGAAGGGACAGATTGCTGGATTCTTGAAGGAGAGGGGCGCGTGCCTCTTGTGCCTTAGGTCTGGAAACAGAGTATGTATTAAATTCATACGTTTTCCATACACTATCCATACTTTGATATTCGGCTCTAATCCTTGCGAATGACCCCGGTGATTGCCGCCGCGCCCAGCGCCGTAACAATCCACCCCAACCCTTTCGCAAACCAACGCAACCACCACCCGATCCGCCCCAGCGGGCTGCGAGATGTTGACGGTGCCCATGCGCTTTCCTGCCCTAGATTAACAATCGGGATCACCAGATCAGCGGCATAGGCAAAGCTAAAAAATGTCTCCCAATCCTGCCCCGCCTGCCCCGTATCTGACCAGAATGCGCCGGGATTTTCGGGATGGGTTTCGGTTGCTTCAATCCATCCTTTTGACACCAGTATTGGGGCCGCATTCGGCGTCATATCTCCCGCTTGCCACGTCGCGCGGAAAAACAGGCCAAGCCCAATAATCAGGATCAAAGCCCAGCCCACCGCGCGTGCAGGCCGATAGCCATAGCCGATGGTAAACCGCAGCACCGGATCGGTGCCGGCTGACAACAACCAGCGCACCGGACGGCTCTCATGCTTCAGTATCCGCCGGCTTTCAGCACGCTGCAAACGCTCCTTGTGCATCAAAACCGTACGGGCATCGTTGCGATGGCCCATTTGGCCCAACACATAAGCAAGCTGTTCAAAGGGTTGCGTGGTAAATGGCGTCCCAACGGGGCGGCGATCCAGCCAAGCCAACCTTGAGGCCACCGACGTATCCGTATGACGCGAGAAATCCGTATAGCGAAACCCGTCCAGCCGGATCGGGTAATTCGCCCCGGGCCCAGCTGGTTCATCCTTTAGGCGTGCCACTTGGGCCCCCGCCAAATTCACAATCCCGCGCGCCACCTGATTATCCTGAAAATATAGCAACCCTCCGATCCGCGCCCGCGCCAAAGATAAGGCAATATCGCTGCCGTGCTCTTCGGTCGCACCGAAAACGGCATCGCCCATTGCCGCATCCATTGGGGAAATAGCTGTGTTAGTAACGAAAAAGTCATGCTCGACCCGTGCCGAGGAAAAGAACAGGCTACCGTTCACTGCAAGCGTCGTAGCCCCATCACCATAAGGGTAGTTGCCCAGAAAGACCGAGCCTTCAACCCGCAGAGAAGGCGCAAAAACCGCATCTTGCCCCGTGGGGTTGATCACCACATCACACAGTTGCAAATCGCCTTTGATCCGCGCACCAGCAAGACCAATTTCGCCGCTAACCAACGTCCCCGACCGGATATAAAGCGATCCGGAAAAACTGGCGTTATCTGCCGAAAGGCCTTTGATATGACAGCCAGAAATATGTAACCCACGCAGGCTGGTATTGACCAGCGTCGGGGCCTCGTCAATCTGACAACGGGTCAGAGTAATGTCGCGGGCGCAATCGCTGCCTTGCAGGTCTAGAACCCCCTTGATCCATGCACCACGCAGTCGCAGGCCCTTTTCATCCAGATCAACCCCGCCCAGCAGGATAAACCGGATCAGCGCGGCGCGGATGGTGCAATCGGGTGTGGATTTAGGCGGCAATTCACCATCGCCTACCATGATACGGGTCGGGCTGGCGCATTCGGTCAACAGCTTTTGTTCAGCGGGCGTCAACGGGTCAAAGGATT
Source organism: Rhodobacteraceae bacterium UBA2776 (assembly GCA_002352425.1). Taxonomy (GTDB): domain Bacteria; phylum Pseudomonadota; class Alphaproteobacteria; order Rhodobacterales; family Rhodobacteraceae; genus Profundibacter. The sequence continues at coordinate 11,914 of DEIK01000116.1, read as the reverse complement.
TGATCATTACCATGGCGTCAGAGTGGCACGCGCTGTGGTGTATGGGCAAGCCTTGGGTGTTCGGCTTACCCAAAATCTTTTGACGGTTTCGGGCTGTGCCCTTCCCAGGAGAACAGCATTGGCAAGTTGTTCGCCTTGTTTCTCCAGTGTATGGCTATGTCATGAAAACTCCAACACAAATACCGCGCCTGAGAGGCTTCCGTTTTCCCCGTGAGATCATCGCCTACGCCGTTTGGGCGTATCACCGCTTTGCCTTGAGCGCCGCGGATGTTGAGGACCTGTTGGCTGAGCGCGGCATTGTAGTCAGTCGCGAAGCTGTCCGGTTCTGGGTCAATCGCTTTGGCCGACATTTTGCCGGCTGCGTCAAACGGGATCGCCCCCGGCCTGGTAATAAATGGCACCTCGATGAAGTCGTGATCTCGATCCGGGGTCAGAAGTTTTGGCTGTGGCGCGCGATCGATGTGAACGGCCCCTCTCGTGCATGTAAACATGTACTGCCGGGCAGTGGATGTTCTGGACATCCGAGTTCAGCCAAGACGCAAAGCGGTTCCTGCAAAACCTGATCGTCCGGTTTGGCCAACCACGCGTAGTGATCACGGACAAGCTGCGCAGTTATTGCAAGCCGATCAGAACACTTGCCCCGTGCGCTGATCACCGTGCCCACAAAAGCCTCTTCTTGATCAATGTCAACTACTTGGCAATGCCCTTTAGTGTACGTCCGCCAGCAGCGCTATTTCCGCGGCACGGCCTTTTGCGATTTGTGCTTCGCAAACCTTGATCTTGCGCTCAAGCTTTTCCTTTTCCCGCGGTGTTTCTGCCAGCCCAAGCTTGGCTTTATACTTTGCTTCTTTTGCAACCAGCTTGGTGATCAGTTCTTCAATCGCTTCTGCTTGCTTTACTGCGCGGCCTTTTTTTGTGTCCAGAACCTTGTCCAGTTTGCTTAGAATATCCTTTAATCCCATCTTTCCATCTCCCCATTAATCTGAGCGCTTCAAGTCGCTAGAGCTAGGCATCATCCGGTTGGGTAAGGTTGCGAATTTCTTCGTCTTCCAGACCCATTATGCTTTGGCCTTCCATCAGTGCGGCATTACTTTCGCCCAGCAGTACTTTCCCTGCGCGGGTCAAATCGCTGATGATAGATTTACTATAGCTTAGATCATTCATTAGAGATGTCGCCATCTCTGCCGTAATCTGCCCGTCGCGGATCATCGAGTCAATATTGCGTAACGTCGCATTGCGGCCTTCTTTGGCAGACAGTTTATTATCATCCAGATCAAAAACGTCGACATCAGGGTCGCCGCTTCGCAACTGTTCGATCAACCGCAAAATGCGGGCAATATTGATCCGGATATTGTTATATTCATTGCGGATTGCCTTGTTTCGGCTTGCCCCGAACCGGTCAATGTTTTTTTGCAGATGTTGGGCATCCTTAACAGCCTGAACAATTCGCTGGCTGGCACGCCGCAGATCGTAAAGGTGGCTTGAAAAATCAGAACTAAGCTGGATATGGGCGGTTCCAGTAAAATCTATAATCGCCGAATGAAGGCTCTTGATACTGCGGGTGTACTGCTCGCTAACATCTTCTTTGATGATCTCTTTCGACGATTTCAATTCGTCCTCGAGAATGAGATCCGAGGTAATGGTGCTGCGGTGAACATTAATACCGTGGGCAATGATCTTATATGCATTGTCATAAAGGTGGAATACTTCGTTGCGCACCGACGCCAGCAAGGTTTCGGGAAAGTCAGCCGCAGAAGCGTTCAGGAATTGCGCCTCGACAATCGAGGCTTCGGGTGTTGGAAGGGCCCGTTCCAGAAAACGCACAAGGGCCCCGACAAATGGTGCCATTACGATTACGCCAATCAGGTTGAACACGGTGTGGAACACGGCCAGTTTCATGGTGTAGTTATCATCGGCGATACCAACGTTTGTGCTGATCCAGTCAACGCTCCAGATAATTTGCCAGATAAAGGCAATGGCGATCAGGCCAGTGATCATATTGAAAATTAGATGCGCGCCGGCCAAACGTTTCCCCTGATAATTAGCGCTCATCGCCCCAATAATCGCGGTGATTGTCGTGCCTACATTTGCCCCGATTGCCAACGCCAGTGCATTTTCATAAGTGATCTGTCCGACAGAAAGCGCCGTGATAATAATAACGAGCGTCGCGTGCGAGCTTTGCATGATCACGGTTGCGGCGATACCGATTGCGGCAAACAGGAACAGGCCCGCGTAACCACCAACTGCAAACTGGGTTAGATCGATGGTTTCGCGAAACGCCTCGAACCCTTCTTTCATATGATGGATACCCAAAAACAGCAGGCCAAGACCGGCCAAAACATAGCCGATCCCTTTTAGGTTTCGCGATTTTTGAAACACCAAGATCACGCCAAAAACCAGCATCGGCATTGCATAAGCCGAGATTTTCACCTTCAGCCCGAAACCGGCAATCAACCATGCACCGGTTGTCGTCCCAAGGTTCGCACCAAAGATAATTCCGATCCCGGCGGCCAAACCAACAAGGCCCGAGCTAAGGAACGAAATGGTTATGACCGAAACCAGCGAACTCGATTGCATCACGGTCGTGCTGACGACACCAAATGAAATGCTTTTCCATAGTTTGTCGGTGGTTTTCGCCAGCAGCTTTTCCAGAACTCCGCCAGTGAATGCCCGAAATCCATCCTCAAGAAAGATCATCCCGAACAGGAATATCGAAACACCCGCGGCAATTTCTTTGAAGTTCGGACTGATCCAGAAACCAAAGGCCAAAACAATAAGAATTGCAGGAAGTATTATTCGTTTGATCACAGTACCACCACCCAGCACGAATTTACTAAGCCGTGTATACGCACGCGTACATAAAGTTGCGAGAAGATTCGCCCCGCGATCGGTTTTCCTTTGCGCCGTTGCCATGCCGCCAGCGCATAGCAGGTATCCGCACCATCTTTGATGTGAATCATAGACAAAATCGCACCGTTGTATTTGATAATTCTGTGATTTCGAAGGCACCGGTTTGGTGAGGGGTTAAGCTGAATCTGTCTTCATGAACTGTTTGGAAATTGAACTGCATAACGAAACAGGCCTGACGAAATGCTGTATTCCGTCAGGTTACGGGAGGACTAAGATCAATGGAATTAAATAGTATCAGAGCCTTGGAACAGGCGACAAATCTGGGTCGGGGTGAACTGTTTCGCCTCGGGACCGCGCTACTGTTTATTGTCGCAATTATGCTAATTGTGTCGGCACGGCTTGAATCCGTTGCCGACAGTTATTTGCTTGTCGTGGCCGCAATGATTGGTGGCTATATGGCGTTGAATATTGGCGCCAACGATGTCGCCAATAATGTCGGACCCGCTGTCGGCTCGCAAGCGCTGACCCTAACCGGTGCGATCCTGATTGCCGCTGTGTTTGAGGCTGGTGGCGCGTTAATTGCAGGGGGGGATGTTGTCAGCACCATCAAGAAAGGCATCATCGACCCCGCACTGATTGCCGATAGCACAACCTTTATCTGGGTAATGATGGCGGCGCTACTGGCTGCCGCGATCTGGTTGAATGTCGCAACAGCAGTCGGAGCACCGGTTTCCACTACCCATTCGATCGTGGGCGGGGTTCTGGGCGCAGGCATCGCGGCAGCTGGTTGGGAGATTGCCAACTGGAACAAGGTTGGTATGATTGCTGCCAGCTGGGTGATTTCACCTGTATTGGGCGGAATTATCGCTGCGAGTTTCCTTTATATGATCAAACGAACCATCGTTTACCGGGCCGACAAAATTGCCGCCGCCAAACGCATGGTTCCATATTTCGTTGCCATGATGACATGGGCGTTTTCGACCTATCTAATCCTGAAAGGTCTGAAAAAACTGTGGAAATTCGATATCATCTCCGCATCGATCATTGGCTTGGCGATTGCCCTTACCGTGCTGATATTGGTCAAGCCACTGGTCAGCCGCGCATCCAACAAACTGGAAAACAACCGCGACAGCGTCAACACGCTGTTCACCCTGCCGCTGATTTTCGCTGCCGCCCTGCTCAGCTTTGCTCACGGCGCCAATGACGTCGCCAACGCCGTAGGCCCGCTTGCTGCGATCAACGACGCTATCTTGCACGGTGGGGTTGCCGCCAAGGCCGAAATTCCGATGTGGGTTATGCTGGTTGGTGCGGTTGGTATCGCCCTTGGCTTGGCGCTGTATGGTCCCAAGTTGATCCGCACAGTCGGCACCGAGATCACCGAACTGGACAAAATGCGCGCGTTTTGCGTTGCCATGGCCGCGGCCATCACGGTGATCATCGCGTCGCAACTGGGACTGCCGGTCAGTTCGACCCACATCGCGGTTGGCGGTATCTTTGGCGTCGGCTTTTTGCGCGAGTATCTCGAGGCAAACCACGCACGCCTACTCGATGACATCCGCGACCATCACCATGATGACGCGCCAGAGGTGGTTGACGCGTTTCTGGATAAATTTGACAAGGCAGACGTCAATGAAAAGGGTATGATGCTGGCCGACCTAAAGAAAAACAAAGGCCCCAACCTGTTCAAAAAGGAACGCAAAGAGCTTCGCAAAGTTTATCACACTGAGTTGGTTAAGCGCTCGATGCTGTTGAAAATTGCAGCCGCCTGGGTGATCACAGTGCCGCTTGCTGGCGCACTTGCCGCAATGTTGTACTTCACTATCCGTGGTATGCTGTTGCCGCATTAGATTGGTCTCGCAGGGATATCATTTACCGAAGTTACCGCGTTATATACTGAGAATTCGGGCTGCCCACTTGTTTGGGTGGCCCCATTCCCGGTTAATTTACCAGCCCACACGCGAGCACATTAATATCTAAAAGTTGTCCTCCGAGTCTAACAAGGTTTATTTCAGTATCGTCAAGTTGACGATCTTTCTTCTCGATTATTAATGCTTGTCATGACAAACGCGAGAATTCTCCCGGCTTCAAGGGCCATCGTTTCCCAACACAGATCATCGAATATGCTGTGTGGCTGTACTTCCGGTTCAGCTTGAGCCAACGAGATGTTGAACCGCTCCGGGTTTTCAGGAGGCTCCAAATCGAGGAAAGATTGGAGCTATGGAAAAAAGCATTAGAGCAAACATTTCCGAAGATTCGAGAGCACGCCTTTCCAGTGTAGTTTAGCGCAGATACTTGCAGTAGTGAGAAGACCTGAGTTTAAGCGAACTGTTTTGAGTTGGAGCCGCACAGTTGTCACACTCAATTGACCGGTAAGACTTAGAGGCCCGACCTTTGTGCAACGCGCATACCATCCGTCACAGCTGAGGATGGAAACAAAATAATTCGGGCACCTTCATCCAGACCATCAATGACCTGCGCCTGAACACCATTGTTTTTGCCAATCAAGACTTTGTGTAATTGCGCCCTGTTTTCTTCAACAGTAAAGACAGCCCAGTCATCGCCATCGCGAAACAATGCACTTGAGGGCACGACCAAGGTGCCCTCTTCCTCCCAGATGACGATCCTGACCTCGACCCGAAACCCGTGGCCAAGGTTTGCACGCTGCGCGACTGGGCCGATGAACCGGATCATAGTGTTGACGCGTTGCTCCTCAACCCCAAGGGCTGAATATTGTGTCACCCCAAATGGGTCGATGCGGGTAACTTCGCCTGTCAGGGTTGCGGCACCACCCCAATCCTCGATCAAAACCCGGTTACCGATGGAAACCTGCACGGCGTCCGAGGATAAAAGGTCGACAACGATTTCAAGATCATCCTCGATATTTCCGATCTCTATCACCGGGGTGCCTGCGGGCAGAGTTGTTTCGCTTTTCTGGATGACGCGCAAAATGCGACCGTTGGTCGGGGACAACAGAGGGATCGCACTATCCCCGCCATTCCTAATGGCACTGGCCAGTCCCTGATCATCGAAACCGATCAACAAGGCATGGGCATTGGCAAGCTCGGCCTCACGCACCGCTATTGCTGCTTTTGCGGTGTCAAAACTGGCGATGGCAACGCGGGCCGCTTGTTCCGCGCGCTCAAGTGCTGCTTTGCTGGACACACCCCGTTCGGTCAGCGCGCGAGTGCGTGCCAAATCGGTCTGGGCAAGGTCATTGCTGGCAGTCGCACCGTTTTGTTCGGCACGTGCCACGCGCAAAGCGGCTTCGGCGGCCGTCACCGCGGCGCGAGCCTGTTCGCGAGTGCGCACATCCAGTGCTTCGGGGTTAATTGGCAGCATATGCGCCACTACGGTCTGGCCGCGAACAACCTTGTCACCCGGTAGCATCTCGACTCGTTGCAACCTGCCCGCCATCGGGGTTGATACGACATAGGTGTTGTGCACTTGCGTTCGGCCCTCTGCGTCAATGGTGACAATCATCGAGGCGCGCGTCACGGTGCTCATATCGACCATCACGGCGCGTGGCCAAAATGCGGCCGTCAGTGCACCACCAGCCAGAATGGCGGCTCCAAGACTAAGGACAAAGCGGGATTTTTTACGGGCCATGACAGTTTATTCCCTTGTTTTCAGTGCTAAAACCAACTCGGTTCGGTCCATATCACGCTTAACCATCCCGCCCGATACCAGTGCCGCCGTGATCACGGCACTGGCGGCAAAACCATAGCTAGCGGGATTGAAATCTGCCGGAATCTGATACAACTCGGTCGAGAACCCGGCAGCAATGCCAAATGACAGATAATAACCCAAACCCGCCCCCACAGGCAGCGCAATCAAGGTTACAACGGCCAATTCACCCAGCAGAACAAAAGCCGCTTCGCTGCGCGTGTAGCCAATCACGCGCAGGCTTGCCAGATCGCGGGCGCGTTCGGCATAGGCGATGCGTGCGGCGTTATAGACGATACCAAAGGTGATGACGAAGGCGATAGCCCCCATAACATAGCGGATTGAACCAGACCCTTCATCCATCACCTTTTGAACGGCCCCGCGTGCTTGCGATTTCAGGCTAACTCCAGCGACGGTCGGCATATCCTTCAGAGCGCTGTAGACCGCATCGCCATGGGCTGCATCAACCCGCAGGTAAGCACCAGAGACGCGGTTGGGTTCACGTAGCGCTCGGTTTAACGCACTCAACTCCATATAGGCGGGGGATCCGAGCATACTTTTTGCAATGCCCACCACCGGAATATCCAGTACCGGCTGGCGACCTTCGCGCACTTCGACGGTTAGGGTTTCACCTGCAGTGATGTGCAGGATATCAGCCAGCGCCGACGCCAGAATAATCCCGTCCCCGCGCATTGGGATGGTCTGGATATCGCGGTCTATAGCGCGGTTCAGGCGGGGCGATTCAATTAACCCATTCACGGCACCGCGATGGCTGTGCAACCCGCTGCGAAAGATCACAGGCACGATGCGCACTGGCTCCACCTCGATCACACCGGGCAGGCGCTGTAGCTCGAAAATCGTAGTCTCTGACGCCGCATGGGTAAAACTGACCATTACATCGCTGCGGTCCATCACCCCGAACGTCAGATCAATCGTGCGCTCGAACCCAGCGAATATCGTCAGCATCGATGCGGACAGCGCCATGCCCGAGGCAATCCCGATCATCGCGCCAAGGGATCGCACTGGCTGGCGAACAAGCTGCCGCAGGATCATGCGGCTGGGTTGGTCGAGCAACCGGATCAGAGTCCCGCCGACGCGCCCGATGCGGCTAAAATCGGGCGGGGTAGGTGGGCGCATGGCCGCAGCGGGCGTCAAGGAAAAAACCCGCCGCAACACCAACACCCCACCCGCCGAGGCAGAGAGAACACTTACCAGCAAACCAATCACAAAGGAGAACGGATCAAGCCGGAAAATCAAAAAAGGGAATTTGAAATAGCCCGTATAGACATCAATTAAAGCCCGCCCCGCGGCGATCCCCATCAATGAACCTACAAAAGCCCCCCCAATCGCGATGGCCAGAACCAGTTTGAAATAATGCGACCCAACCTCAATGTTGGTATAACCAAACGCTTTCATCAATCCAATTTCTTCGCGTTCCGCCTGCACAATGCGTGTGACCACGATATAGAGCAGGAAGGCCGCAACAGCGAGGAAAATGGGTGGCACCCCGATGCTTTGGACGCGCAGGCCATTGATTTCTTCGCTAACAAAGCGGTTCGAGGCTTGATCCTCCAGACCATAAGCCCCCAACCCGCCATAGGGGTCAAGGATGCGGTCCACTTCTGCCATAACAGCTACGTTGTTGGCGTTGCGCCCCAGTGACAGAACCGCCTCGTTAAAAGCACCGCGCATGTCATAAGCTGCGGCAAGGGCGGAGCGATTCATCCAGATCACGCCAAAGCGGCCATCATCCGGCACCAATTCGCCGGGGGCCGTTGTGTAAAGAAATTCGGGCGATTGCGCCAAGCCGACGATACGCAACGTCCGGCGCGCCCCGTTCATGGTGGCGCGCAACTCGTCCCCGGGGCGTAACCCGTGGGCCTGTGCAAAGCTTTGCAACAGCAGGATTTCATCCGCGCGCGTTCCGTTCAACTTGCGTCCGTCGGTCAGGTATATGTCATTCAGGCGCGGCTCCCCTTGATCGGGCAACGAGACTACTTGCGACTGCACCGGCAATTCGCGCCCTGACAAATCAATCAAAGCACTGCCTATCACCCGTCCGTCGGCCTGCCCCACACCTGGGATTTTGGCCAGTTTCGCAATCAATCTCTCTGGTGCGCGGGTGACGGGGGCAAACACCTCGGCCAGCCGGTAACGCTCGTAATAGGCGCGCCGCGTTTCATCCAGCGATGTGACCAGCCCTGTCATCATCACCAGCATCATAACACCCATGGCGATGACCAGTCCAATGGCGATGGCCTGACCGTTCATGCGCCACAGATCGCGCAAAAGTTTGCGGTTCAACGGGCTCACCACTCGATCTCCTCGGGGGTTAGCTTGGTCTTGTTTTCAATCACCTCAACGATGTTGCCATCGGCAAAATGGATCACCCGGTCGGCCATGCCCGCCGTGGCTGCGGCGTGGGTGATGATCAGCACCGTGGCGCCCAGTTTTTCGTTGATATCTTTTAGAACATGCAACACCGCGCGCCCCGTTTTGCTGTCTAGCGCGCCGGTGGGTTCATCGCAAAACAACACGTTGGGTTGCTTGGCCACAGCCCGCGCGATGGCCACGCGCTGTTGCTCGCCACCAGAAAGTTGCGCTGGGAAATGATCGACCCGCTCGCGCAGATTCACCAATGCCAGCGCTTGGGCGGGGCCCATCGGATTCTCTGCGATCTCGGTCACCAGTTCGACGTTTTCATAGGCGGTCAAGCTGGGCATCAGATTGTAGAACTGAAACACAAAGCCAACATGATCACGCCGGTAACGGGTCTGCTGTGCGTCAGTCATTTCGGTCAAGTTTTGATCCTGAAAAAAGGCGGTGCCTTCGGTGCTGCGGTCCAATCCGCCAAGGATGTTCAATAGCGTGGACTTACCGCTGCCCGACGGCCCCAGTAGCACTACAATTTCACCTTGAGGGATCTCCAGATCAACGCCGCGCAAAGCGTGCACAGCCGAACGCCCTTCGCCATAGACCTTGGTCAAACCTTGTGTGCTGTAGATGTTTGTCATTCAAGGGGTCCACTTCTCTTCGAGCTGACTGTCCCTGTGCTTGTGCGCCTTTCGAATGTTATCCGTTATCGCGCAGGATAGCGATCTTTAGTGTGGCAGCAATTATGGCCAAAGAAATGCTTGGCCCGTTCCCAATCCCGATCATTTCATCGTTGTCGAGCACACCGGTTTCCCGCAACGTGCAGGTCCACCGCCCGTCAGCCTCGTTTGCTAATCCGGTCAGCGAGATCGACCAGTTTGGCAACACAGTGTCCACCAACCGAAGCACCTCGTCTGTGGCTTCCAGCGGGCTTGGTTGATGTGCTGCCCAGACTGCTTTTGCGGGAAAGGCTGCGTTCATCCCGTCCAAAACCGCCTCTTCCAATTCTGGATCAAGCCGATCAGCGTTTTCGATTTTCTCCATCAAGTCCCTAAGTAAATCGTGTTCCATCTTTTTACCTCGTTCTTGACTGAATGATATTTCCTTTAATTACGTAGGAGCCATGCCCCCATACTGATGACCAAATGATTGCATTATAATAATTGGACAAATCGGCCACCCTGTCCTTGACCGAGATCATTGCGCCCTACCCGCGTGTTGGCCAATCTTAGTCAAGACGATTTTGATCCATTACCATGAGGGGGTGCCCACTATGAGTAAAGATAATCGCAATATCATCTGGTTTGAAAACTTGTCCCGAGGGGATGTGGGGCTGGTTGGGGGTAAGAATTCCTCGCTTGGGGAAATGGTCAGCCAACTCTCGAAAGCGGGGATCAAGGTTCCGGCGGGGTTTGCCACCACAGCCGACGCTTATCGCGCCTATATGGACGCGAACCAGTTGAACGATATGATTGCCGATACGCTGGCGCGTGAGGCTGCAGGCAAAATTACCTTGCAACAGGCGGGCCAGACCATTCGTGCGGCGATTATCGCAGGTGATTGGCCTGCGGATATCAGCGCCTCCATTCTGGACAGCTACCGCGATTTGAGCGACCGTTCCGAAACGTCCGATCTGCCAGTTGCGGTGCGTTCCAGTGCCACCGCCGAAGACCTGCCGGACGCCAGTTTTGCTGGCCAGCAGGAAACTTATCTGAATGTGCGCGGCGAGGCAGCGCTGCTGAACACCTGTCGGCAATGTTATGCGTCGCTGTTCACCGATCGCGCCATTACTTACCGTAAACTGAAGGGGTTTGATCAGCAACAAATCGCACTGTCGGTCGGCATTCAGATGATGGTGCGTTCGGACATTGACGGCTCTGGCGTGATGTTTTCCATCGACACCGAAAGCGGATTTGACAAGGTGGTGCTGATCAACGCGGCCTGGGGGTTGGGTGAAAACGTGGTGCAGGGGGCGGTTAATCCGGATGAGTATCAGGTTTACAAACCTCTGCTGGATGACCCGTCACTGGTGCCAATTGTCGAGAAAAAGCTGGGGGAAAAAGAGCAAAAGATGATCTATGCAGGGGCAGCGGGCGGCGAGACAGTAAATGTTCCGACCTCCAAAGCCGAGCGCGAAAAGTTCGTCTTGTCCGACAGCGAAATAACCGAGTTGGCCCGTCAGGCCTGCACAATCGAGCGCCATTATGGTCAGCCGATGGACATGGAATGGGCCAAGGACGGGATCACCGATGAATTGTTCATCGTTCAGGCCCGTCCCGAAACCGTCCAGTCACGCGTATCGCATGGGACGCAGAAAACCTATACCGTGCACGATGCTGGCGAGAAGCTGTTGACCGGCCTTAGTGTTGGCTCGGCCGCCGTCACGGGGCGGGTTTGCCTGATCGAAAGCGCCAAGGATATTGAACGGTTTGTCGATGGCTCGATCCTTGTCACTTCGACGACCGACCCCGATTGGGTGCCTGTGATGAAACGCGCCGCCGCTATTGTCACGGACCATGGTGGCCGCACTTCGCACGCCGCGATTGTTAGCCGCGAGTTGGGTCTGCCCGCCATTGTTGGCACCAGTCAGGCCACCCATGTTCTGCATGACCAGCAGCAAATTACCGTGTCCTGCGCCGAAGGGGACCAAGGGTTTATTTATGCCGGTATCGCCGAAATCGAGGTGGAAGAAATTCAACTGGGTGAAGTGCCTGACACCAAAACCAGCATCATGCTGAACCTCGCCAACCCATCCGCAGCTTTTCGCTGGTGGCGGCTGCCGACCGATGGCGTTGGTCTGGCGCGGATGGAATTTGTGATCAACACAACGGTCCGGGTTCACCCAATGGCACTGGTCAATTTTGATGCGCTGAAAGACGAGACCGCACGGGCCGAGATCGAAGTTCTGACACGCGGATATGAGGACAAGCGCGACTATTTTGTTGACAAGCTGGCGATGGGTCTGTCGCGGATCGCGGCGGTCAGTTACCCAAATCCGGTGATTATCCGGATGAGCGATTTCAAAACC
>DEIK01000049.1 GCA_002352425.1 Rhodobacteraceae bacterium UBA2776 | reverse complement strand
GCCTTGCGATATGCCTTCACGTCGACACAGTTCAGCAATGCTGTCTTCACCACGCAGGCCGTCCAAAACAATCCGGATCTTCTCCTCCGAAGAATACTGTTTGCGCGTTGCCCGCTTGATGTCCTTGACGATCTTCTCGCCAGGGCTTTTGCGTGTTCCAGTCGTATGTCTCATCTTCCACTCCTTGGTGGTCACGATGAACCAGAAACACTCCCTTATCAAATCATGCTATTTGGACCCATAGGCGCTGATCCCGGACAAGGTTGCTGCCTAGAATTACAGCATGTCGCCTGAGATCATCATGACCACCTTCGTAGCCGGTATGCTCTACGTGCTGATTCCCGGTCCGGCAACGCTGGCCGCACTCAGCCTGTCAGCGACCGACGGGCGCGGTGCCTGCGTTCGGTTCCTGGGGTGTCATCTTGTTGGCGATCTGATGTGGTCGGCGGCGGCAATTCTTGCAATCGTGGGCGTATCACAACTCGGACCTGCGCTCTTCGATACGCTGGGGCTGATCTGCGGCCTATATCTGATTTACCTCGGCGTTAAGGCATTGCGCAGTCGAGGCACCGGAACGGCCCGCTTCATCAAGAACCCGTGGCGTTCCGGTTTCCTATTCGGATTGACTAACCCAAAGGCCTATCCCTTTGCACTGGCGATGTTCACAGCCGTATTCTCGCGCTTCGATGAAGCCATGTCGCTCGCGAATGCGCTGCCGCTGGTGGCAGCCGCGTTCAGTGGTTTCTTGGTCGCAACGGCCTGCGTGGTTCTTTGGACCGGCCTGCCAATCACTCGAAAGATTTTCCAGCGATACGGTACCTGGATCACGAGAGCGACAGGGTTGGTATTCATCGCATTTGGAGCGAAGTCGATCTCGGACGCAATCAACGGTTTTCGGGGCAGAGCGACGGCTTAGAAATAGCGGCCTACAGAAAAGCAGACCTTCGCTGCACTCTGACGAATGACCGGGTTGGGCTCTGACCCGCTGTTCGCCGCAGGATGTACGAATGTCCGGTTTGCCGTGATGGACGCGACCATTAAGCGTGATCAGTGATATGGCCCACGATGCCCAGTCTCGTGACCGTCGCCAAAATAACAAAAATTTAAAAGAGTTATACAATCACATAATGTGTACTGCGCCCACCTGACGGGCCTTTTTCCAGCAGGCCAAGTTTGATCAGCGATGCGATATCACGGTTGGCGCTATCTTGCGAACATTTTCCAATTTTGGCCCATTTAGACGAAGTCATATTACCCTCAAATCCGTCAAGTAGCCTATTGAGAACTAGGATCTGGCGATCATTCAGCGCGTGTTTTGATGCGCGCTCCCAGAATTGGGCTTTCGCTATTATTCCCGACAAAATATCCTGTGCGCCTTCTATGGCACGGTGCAGGCAACCCAGAAACCAATCTGCCCAGCCACTGACATCCAACGTACCCTTCTGCGTGCGTTCAAGAGTTGTGTAATAGACGTTACGTTCCGCCTTAATCTGGGCTGACATGCTGTAAAATCGTTGCGGACTACCTTCAGATCGTGCGAGTGCCATATCGGCGATGGCGCGGGCAATACGACCGTTGCCATCGTCAAACGGGTGCAAGGTGACAAACCACAAATGCGCCTGCGCCGCTTTGATGACCGGATCACCTATCGTTGGGGCATTAAACCACTCGAGGAATGCCTGCATTTCTTGTATTAGTCGTGGGGCTGGTGGCGCTGTGTAGTGCACCTTTTCACGACCATATGCCCCCGACACCACCTGCATCGGGCCGTTTGTATCATCGCGCCATTTGCCAACGCTGATTTTTGTCATGCCACTACGACCTGTCGGGAACAGGGCACTGTGCCAACCAAACAGGCGATCTTCGGTCAGAGGCTCACTATATTTCCCAGTGGCATCAAGCATTACCTCGACGATACCGTCGACATGGTGATCAGCGGGTTTGAGTGCACCGATGTCGACCCCGAGCCGCCGTGCGATAGAGGAGCGCACAGTGGACGCATCCAAGATCTCACCCTCGATCTCACTGCTTTTAACAACGTCACGGGTCAGTGTTTTCAGGTGTGCTTCTTCACGAAGATCAAAGCCGAGCGCTTCCATGCGACCAAGCAAGCGACCTTGTTCGTGGCGCACTGCGGCAAGAGATGCCGCGAGCTTTGCATCATCTAATGTGAATTGTGGCCAGTGGGGGTGTTCCCAGATATACATTTAAACTCCGCAATATTAGCGGCGATAATAGCGCCTAATCTCCGCAAAGGGCAAGGTTTACCTCTGCTAAATATGCGGAGAAACAATCACTCAAATATTCCGGCAGCTTCGGGGTCATAGGCGACAACGTCTATACTGTCATCAATTCCGGCTGCCCACAAATCTCCATCTAGTCCATATTCAGAAGCATATATCTCTGCAACCTCAAATGCTTGAGCGCCAGATATTTCTCGGTTTTTGTTCAGGCAATAAGCAACAATTTCGCGCGTTTTTCGAATGATATGTTTGCTGTATTCAGAGCCAGCACGACTTTTGTCACCGCTAATGAGTTCATTGAAATCTAAATCCGTTGTCTCGGCCAATTTGCGTAAAGCATCGAATGGTATCGGTGTTTGGCCTGACTCGTAGTCGCAATAGCTGCGCTTGGAGACATCCATCAGTTTTGCCATCTCTGACTGCGTAATTCGGTATTTTTTCCTATAACTCTCCAGTTTAGATGACGATGGAGTCTCATCAAAACGGCGAATGCGATCCTCTCGATTCTGTTTTGTCAGGGCTACACCCAATTCCATACGGTCAATTTCTGCAAGATCTTCGTCGCTAAAGCGGGATGGCTTGAGTTGGAATGTCGCCACAATGATTTCCTTTCCCTAAAAGTTGCAGGATCCTGCAAAGTTTGGGCCATTTGGCATAAGCCCTCTTTCGGTACGCAAATTCATGCGTTTAGATACTGAAAAGATATCGAGGAGAAGCCTGATGCACAACCCACCTGATGTTCCAACAAGTATCGTAGAAACCGCCAAAAGCCCTGAAGAATGGAGCAAAACTTTTGCTGTTCGCGGCATTGAAATTTCGCCACGAACGCTCCGCGCCAAAGCACGCCAATTTGGTCAATTCGTATCTTTCGGCCGGGCAATGTTGCTGCTTCCCGAACATATTAATCAGATTTTTCTGGAGGGCACATGCCACTTGAACTCTACAAACGCGGCAAAACCTACTATTTCAAAGGGCGCATCGACGAACTACCAAGCAGTAAATACTACCGACAAAGCACTGGAAAAACTGCGCAGACAAGCGCTTTAGCAGCACTGAACTATTTCCGGCAGGAGGAGTTAAGAAGGTTCTATGCTGGTGAAGATGTTTCATTTACGTTTTCGCAAGCCGTGCTGGAATATCGGGCAAAACCTGAATTCGCCAAAGCCCTTCTTCCAATAGTGCAGGAAATTGGCCATATGGAATTGAAACGCATTTCCCCTGTATTTGTGCGTGGTCTTGGCCGAAAGCTTCAGCCAAACAATTCAACAGACACATGGCAAAAGAGAATTGTTTCGCCAATCCGCGCCGTAATAAACAATGCACATGATATGGGACTATGTCCTCCGATCAAGATTACGTCGTATTCAGAAAGCGAAAGGCTAGAACAAGATGGTTTTCGAGGCAAAACCAGCAGGAATGAAATTGTACCTGGCTCATGGCCTTGGATCATGGACTTCAAAGCCGTTGCGCCTCTTCATCTCGGTCTCCTCGCGCAATTCATGTTTGAAACAGGGGCCCGGATTAGCCAAGCAACGACAGTAACAGTTGACGGCTTAGATGCCGCCAATAACCAACTTTGGATGCCAGAAGCAAAAGGCATCAAGGCCCAGTGGGTTTCTCTTTCGGCAGAGCTTGTGGCGGAACTAACAAAGCTGGAGCCACGATATACAAACCGCGCCAATGGCAAAAAGATCAAATCGGATCGTCTATTTGGTTATCTCGGGCGTGGCAGCGTCTATAAAACTTGGAAGCGTGTATGTCGGGACGCTAAGATTGAAGTTATCCTGCCACATGCTGCCGGCCGGCATGGATTTGGCACCGAGCTGATGATCCGCCAAAAGCTGGATCCCGTGACGGTCGCCAAGGCTGGGCGCTGGTCTGATCCGACGATGCTGCTCAAAACTTATGCCCATCCAGAGGAATCTCAGAAGAAAGCCCAAGAGGCTCTTCGTACAGGGCGCGTACAAGCTGAATCTGAATCCACAACTAATTCATTGAAAGGAAAAGAAAATGATGAACCAGAAAGCTAATCTCCGAAGGCAGAGGTCTCGCGTTCGAATCGCGACGGGTGCACCACTGGCCTTTTCTTTGAAAGGCCTACCAGCTCAAAATTGTAGTGGCAGGCGGCAGGTGTTTTGCAAAAACACCTAGAGCATCCGAAGTTTGAAGTTTGTCTGTCAAGCTGCACCAATCATTCCAATGATGTACGGCAAGACTCGCTCGGCACTCCTGTTTGCAGGTCGCGTATAGGTAGCACAATGAAGGTAATTTGGACCAGTCATGCTTTCGTTCCAAGTGCGCGTTTAAGCCACCCTTCATTCGAATGCGACAGGGTTTTTACAACCTAAGGCTGAATGTCGGCGGCGTGGGCTATAGAACCCGTAATGTACTCAAAGATCGCCATCTCAACCTGCCGTCGTGTTTCCCATGACCGGCGCCAGATCGGCTCTGCCTTGATCGTCTTGAGGAACGTCTCAACAGCCGTATTATCATGGCAATTTCCCTTGCCGCTCATCCACTGCCCGGCAGTGTCTGTTTACAGGTACGAGAGGGGGGATACTTTGAAGCGGTGTTGGCGCAGAATCTTTTGATAATCGTGAGAACAGTATTGGCTGCCGCGATCCGTGTGGGGGAAGCGCTTTATCAATTGTTCAAGCGGGATCAGAAGTCGTGCGTCGTCTAGGGGCGCGGGTTAAAGTGAATGGTAGAAAAAAGGAATGCTGCGCATGCTTGTTTTTTAGGGCGCTGCGCACTGTGCCTCCGGCAGAGCTATTTTGGGCAAAAAGAAGAAGGGGGCGGTGATTTTTACGAAATATGGCGTGAAACACTGTGTTGGCAGCGATCTGCCCTTTCCCTTTCTCTCAATCCGTGAAATAGGGACGCGTCAAATGAAGCTTTCCAAGGAGACCGCCCATGGAGATTCGTGAGGCCCTTTCGTTTGATGATGTTCTACTGGTTCCAGCCGCCTCTAGCGTGCTGCCCTCAACGGCGGACACATCAACCCAAGTCACCAATGCGATCCGTCTGAATATCCCGTTGCTGAGTTCAGCAATGGACACAGTGACCGAGGCAAAAATGGCGATTGCTATGGCACAGGTCGGCGGGATGGGGGTTATCCACCGCAATCTGGATGTTGAGGAACAGGCCGCGCAGGTGCGCCGTGTAAAGCGGTTTGAAAGCGGAGTGGTTTATAATCCGATCACGTTGACGGCAGATCAGACCTTGGCGGATGCCAAATTACTGCAAGAACGCTATCGCGTTACGGGATTCCCTGTGGTGGACGGCACTGGCCGGGTCGTGGGGATTGTGACCAACCGCGACATGCGCTTTGCGACGGATGACAAAACGCCGGTAGCGGCGATGATGTCGTCAGACAATCTGGCGCTGTTGCATGAGCCAGCCGATCTAAATGAGGCCAAAAGCCTGATGCAGGCGCGGCGCATTGAAAAGCTGCTGATCACGGATGGCGCTGGCAAGCTAACGGGCTTGATGACATTGAAAGATCTGGAACAGGCGGTGTTGAACCCTTCGGCCTGCAAGGACGATCTGGGACGGCTTCGCGTGGCGGCGGCCAGCACGGTTGGCGACGCTGGATTTGAGCGCTCAGCGGCCTTGGCGGATGCGGGAATTGATATGATCGTGATTGACACAGCGCATGGCCATTCCGAGGGGGTGGCTGTGGCGGTTGAACGGGCCAAAAAGGCGTTTGGTGATGTTCAGATCGTTGCCGGCAACGTGGCGACAGCCGAGGCCACCAAGGCGTTGATCGGTGCGGGGGCGGATGCCGTTAAGGTTGGCATTGGTCCAGGATCGATTTGTACCACGCGGATTGTGGCCGGCGTGGGTGTTCCCCAGCTGACAGCAATCATGGATTCCGCCAAAGGCGCGGCCGAGAGCGGTACGCCGATTATCGCTGATGGTGGCATTAAGTATTCCGGCGATTTTGCCAAGGCGATTGCGGCGGGGGCGAACTGTGCCATGGTCGGCAGTATGGTGGCGGGCACCGATGAGAGCCCCGGAGAAGTCATCCTATATCAAGGCCGTAGCTTCAAAAGTTACCGTGGTATGGGCAGCCTTGGCGCCATGGCGCGCGGCTCGGCTGATCGGTATTTCCAAAAGGATGCGGCCAGTGACAAACTGGTTCCTGAGGGGATCGAGGGGCAGGTGCCGTATAAAGGCTCGGCCAATGCGGTGATCCACCAGTTGGTTGGGGGCTTAAGGGCTGCGATGGGCTACACGGGGGCCGCTACGGTCGATGATATGCGCGCCAATTCCGAGTTTGTCCGCATCACCGGCGCAGGACTGAAAGAGAGCCATGTGCATGACGTGCAAATCACCCGTGAAAGTCCGAATTACCGGATGTCTTAATACCGGTGATTGCACCGCTGTTGACCTTGGTGACCCCGTGGGGCTTTGGCTATTTGGGACGAGTTTGTCCCATATGAGGTTTTTGGGCCGGTTTTGTGGGCTAAGAGGGCCTACCTAACAGGGAAAGTTGGAGCAAGTGCCTGTGTGGGATTGTAGACGTGGTTCTAGCGATCGCCACCAAACACATGGTTTAAGCCTGACGTTGTGGATTGTCCCGGTTGATAATGGTCCCCCCCTTTTTAATGGGGTCTGCTTGTAGAATTACGCGGCCATTTTCAGTTTCATAGCAGGTGTATCCCGCCGATGCCCATGATCTCTAAAAGGCAGCCGTTGAACATTGCCAGACTGGTGCTTGTGCCCCAAGGGTGTTTGCCGATGGCGGTCATGTTAAACCCAAGCGCAATCAATCTTTGGCGAAAACCCTCAATGTCGTGAGCCGCAAAAAGCGGGTGATCTATGCCAAAGGGCGCATTCATTTGTCGGGATTCGTTTTGGCGGCAAAGGTTATCTGTGCGGGGCCGATTTCGCGCGATTTTGACCCGACGACCAAGGTGTCGGCGGCCACATCCTGGACGACGATTGCACCGGCCGCGATATTGGCATTGGAGCCGATGGTGACATTGCCCAAAATGGTTGCACCCGCTCCAACCACCACCCCGTCTTGCAGGGTTGGGTGCCGTTGTGCGCTGTCGTCATTCAGGGTGCTGCCCAAGGTCACATTGTGCCAGATCGACACGTCATTGCCGATCACGCAGGTTTCGCCAACCACAAAGCCAAGCCCGTGATCCAACCACAGGCCAGTCCCGATTTTGGCGGCAGGGTGAATGTCGGTCGCAAAAGCGCGGCCCGCGACGGATTTGACGGCAAGCGCCAGCATTTGGTCGCCGTGTTGCCACAAGGCATGCGCAACGCGATGCGCTATAATCGCCTGCACACCCCGCGCAAAAAGCAAGGTTGCGCCGCCGCGGCCTGGCTCAAAATTACGCCGCGCGGTTTCGGTGATGTCGTGGATGCTGATCTCGGCCATATCTGGTGTGTCTTCATAGATGTTTTGGGTCAGCACGGGATCTAGCCTTGCCACGGCGAACAGCACGGTTGCGGCCAAATCTGCGAAGCCGTCAAATGTGGTCCTTTCGATCCCGATCAGACGTGCGGCCTGTTTATTCTGCGCCAAGAAGGCCTCGACTTGGGGTGTGAAATCCGTGTTAGGAGACATAGCCGAACGCAATCTTTGGCGTAACGCCACTGTCGAGCCGCACGCTTTTGGGGGCGGTATATTCCATCAGGGCATCGGTGCCGCTGGAGCGGCCAAATCCGGAGTTGAACGAGCCACCAAAGGGCGATGAGACATGGATCGCTTTGTAGCTGTTGATCCAGAATGTGCCGGCGCGCACAGCCGTGGACATGCGATGCGCCCGCCTCAAATCAGCGGTCCAAACAGCGCCGACAAGGCCAAAATTTGTATTATTTGCAAGTGTTATGGCCTGCTCTTCATCTTCAAAGGGCGGTGACGACGGGACCAACGATTTCGGTCTGGGCCACGGTGGCGGCACTGGTCAAGCCAGCCAAAACGGTTGGTGGCACAAAGTATCCTGTGGCTGGGCGCTCTGAACGGGTGCGCACCTGCGCGCCATCGCACCGCATCCAATTAGCCCTATCATTTTAGTTGTATCCTTATCGGTGAGGAGCCGTTTTGTAGCTCGCAGCGTATCGCGTTACATATTGGTAGCGTTGGTTTGGTGAAGCGTAAAGAGCGCCGATGGGGTGAGGGCGTTTGCCGTCACCGCAGGCATGTTGCGGGCTAAAGAATGCGCTGCGTTCTGACGATTTGCATCACCGCTGGCCAGTTATTCGATGCGTTTTCATAACCAACCAATGCCAACCTACATGTTTTACAGGCCCAAACCTGCCGCGCGTTGGATTTTGACCTATGACGGTATATGGTCGGTTTACCCTGTCGGCACCGCTGGCATTTATGTTAGCGTGTCTGTAGATCAATTGATATTGGGACAGGCGTGAAACTGCGACCTGGTCATGTCACGCTTGCGTTCCGGTCCCTCAACTCATTTATGCCACCCTTCGTTCGTATGCCAAGGGGCTTTTGCCGCCGACATTCAGCCTTTGGCTGGAAAAGCCCTGTCGCATTCGAACGAAGGGTGGCTTAAACGCGCACTTGGAACGGAACGAAAGCGTGACTGGTCCACGGTGAAATTCACCAAAAAGATGCCTGATCAGCAGGCAAATGATCTACGCATCTCAAATGCCGGCACAGCGCGCCTGAAGGTTTCTCACGCACAAAGTCTGTGTCCGCAGGCCGTGGATTC
>DEIK01000029.1:36700-54412 GCA_002352425.1 Rhodobacteraceae bacterium UBA2776 | reverse complement strand
ATCCCCGCCGCAGGCAACCCCCGCGCCGTGTCCAACACATGTGTCGTCAAAAATCCATCAGCCATATAGCACCCCTTTTCATTTCCCTCACCCTGACCTGATCCAGCGCAAAAATCGAGGGTCATTTTCGCCGTGAAGACTTTCAAGAATAAATTGAAAGTCCGCACCAATTATTTGTATATGCTTATAGCACAGTCAGGAGACACCAAAATGAACCGCTACCCCCGCGACATGCAAGGCCACGGCCAGACCCCGCCCAGCGCCAACTGGCCTGATGGGGCCAAAGTGGCGGTGCAATTCGTCGTGAACTACGAGGAAGGCGGCGAGAACAACATCCTGCATGGTGACGCGGCCTCAGAGGCGTTCCTGTCCGACATCGCGGGCGCGGCCCCGTGGCCCAATCAGCGCCACTGGAACATGGAAAGCCTCTATGAATACGGCGCACGCGCTGGCTTTTGGCGTCTGCATCGTCTGTTCACGGGTGCAAATATCCCCGTCACCGTTTACGGCGTCGCCACCGCATTGGCCCGTTCGCCCGCTCAGGTTACGGCCATGTTGAACGCTGACTGGGAAATCGCCAGCCACGGTATGAAATGGGTCGAGCACAAGGACATGAGCGAGACCGAGGAACGCGCCGCCATTGCGGACGCCATCGCGCTGCACACCGAAGTCGTCGGCAGCCGACCCGACGGCTGGTACACGGGCCGTTGTTCGGAAAACACTGTGCGTTTGGTCGCCGAAGAAGGTGGCTTTGCCTACATCTCGGACACCTATGACGATGATCTGCCCTACTGGATCGAGGTGGATGATCGCGACCAGTTGATCATCCCCTACACGCTCGAGGCCAACGATATGCGCTTTGCAACCGCGCCGGGCTACATCACCGGCGAGCAGTTCTATCAATACTTAAAAGACGCCTTTGATGTGCTTTACGCCGAAGGGGCCGAGGGGGCGCCCAAAATGATGAGCATCGGGCTGCACAACCGCCTGATCGGACGCCCAGGCAAGCTGGCGGGGCTAAAGAAGTTTATTGAGTATATCCAAGGCTTTGAAAACGTCTGGACTCCGCGTCGCATTGATATTGCCCGCCATTGGGCTACCACCCATCCCAACACCCGCTATGAACGGCCCAGCCGCATGGACGCCGACACATTTGTCATCAACTACGGCGGCATTTTCGAGCATTCCCCTTGGATTGCCGAAGGCGCGCACGGGCTGGAACTTGGCCCCGCCCATGACACGGCGATTGGTCTTCACAACGCCCTGTGCCGGATTTTCCGCCGCGCTGACCACGCCGCCCGTCTTGGTGTGCTGACCGCGCACCCCGATCTGGCTGGCAAACTGGCGGCGGCCAAACGCCTGACCGACGAAAGCACATCAGAGCAAGCCAGCGCAGGACTGGATGCCCTAACGGATGCCGAGCGTGCGACATTTACCGAACAAAACGACGCCTACACTGCCAAGCATGGCTTCCCTTTCATCATCGCAGTGCGTGATCACGACAAGGCCAGCATTATGGCAGCCTTCGAAACCCGCATCGGCAACGCAACGGGTGTCGAATTTGAAACCGCTTGCAAACAGGTGGAACGTATCGCGCACTATCGCCTAAAGGACCTGCTGCCGTGACTTACGCATTCCCTCCGGGTGGGCTGCCCCACAAAGATGACAACCCCGAAAGCACCGCTATCTTTTCCGAAGCTTATGCCGTGCTGCCTGCCTCCACCATGCGCGACATCGTGACCTCACAACTGCCTGACTGGTACAAAACCCGCACATGGATCATTGCGCGGCCCTTGACCGGGTTCGCAGAAACCTTTGCACAATACGCAGTAGAGGTTGAGACCGGCGGCGGATCAGACGCCCCTGAACCTGACACAGGCGCACAGGCTGGCATCTTTATCGCCCGCGGCGAAATGAGCCTGACCGTGGATGGTGTGACCTCTACCCTTACGGCGGGTGATTATGCCTATGTGCCCGCAGGGACCAAATGGGCGGTGAAAAACAACGGCCCGGAATTGCTGTGTTTTCACTGGATTCGCAAACGCTATGTGCCCGCACCCGGCCTTGGCCGGCCCGATCACTTCATCACCTCAGACGCGGCAAGTGAATTTCACTACATGCCTGATACCGACCAAAAATGGGCGACCCAACGCTTTGCCGACCCCGCCGATCTGCGCCATGACATGCATATCAACATCGTCACATTTCAGCCCGGCGGACGCATCCCATTTCTGGAAACCCACATCATGGAACACGGGTTATATGTGTTGCAAGGCACCGCGCGCTATCTACTGAACAAAGACTGGGTCGAGGTCGCCGCAGGAGATTTCATGTGGCTGCGCGCCTTTTGCCCGCAGGCCTGCATTGCTACTGGCAGCGAGCCGTTTCGCTATCTGCTTTATAAGGACGTGAACCGTCACCCCGCATTGGTGCTGCCATGAGCCTGATCAAAGCCCAGCCGCTTACCTCTGATGCCTTTGCACCCTTTGGCGACGTGCTTGAAGCCGTTGGCAAGCCCGACAAAATCATCAACAACGGGTTTTGTGGACGCTACCATGACCGCGCCCAGCTGGATTTCGGCGCGGATGGTCGTGCTGGGATATCGGTGTTCAAAGCCGAACCCCGCGCCCTGCCCTATGCGCTCGATTTGCTGGAACGCCACCCCGACGGGGCGCAAGCCTTCATCCCGATGAGTTTAGATGCCTATCTGGTCACCGTGGCCGAAGACGACGATGGCACGCCTGTCAACGTCCGCGCTTTTATCGCAGGGGCCGGACAGGGCATCAATTACCACCGTGGGACATGGCACGGGGTGCTGACCCCCTTGGCCGCACCCGGTTTGTTCTCTGTGGTCGACCGGATCGGAAACACACCAAACCTAGAGGAGTATTGGCTAGAAGCACCATATATGGTAGAGAGATAATACAAAACCCAAAGCGCATAGGATTGGTCCACAAAAATAGCGCGAACAACCGGAGAGTAACAATGACAGATTCATCCATCGGGACTGCAGAACAGCTGCGCGATCCCAACTACACGCCGCCCTTGGCCAAAGCCATACCACTGGGCATTCAACATGTTTTGGCGATGTTCGTCTCGAACGTAACACCTGCGATTATCATTGCCGGAGCCGCCGGAATTGGCTTTGGCTCGGATCAGGGCGCGCTGGGTTTCCCAGATATGACCTATATGATCCAAATGTCGATCCTGTTTGCGGGTCTTGCAACCTTGTTGCAAACCATCGGCATGGGGCCTGTTGGCGCGCGGTTGCCCATCGTTCAGGGCACCTCATTCGCGTTTTTACCTGTGATGATCCCAGCAGTTGCAGGTCTTGGCACAGCGGGCCTTTCAGGGCTAATGGTTGGGGTCGCGCTTGGTGGCGTGTTCCACTTCTTCCTCGGCACATTCATTGGACGCATCCGCTTTGCCCTGCCGCCACTGGTCACAGGCTTGATCGTTTTGATGATTGGTCTGGCCTTGGTCAAAGTCGGCATTCAATATGCCGCAGGCGGTGTGCCAATGATGGGCAAACCCGCGTTCGGATCAATGGCCATGTGGGGACCAGCACTGGTCGTTATCATCGCAACCCTCGGTTTGAAATTTTTCACCAAGGGCATGATGTCCGTGGCAGCCGTGTTGGTCGGGATCATCATCGGCTATATCGTGGCCTATTTCATGGGGCAGGTCAGCTTTGCAAACGTCGGCAAAGCCGCCTTGTTCGCGGCGCCAATCCCGTTCAAGTGGGGTATCGAATTCAACGGCGCCATTATCATCGGCATGTGTTTCATGGCCGTCATCAGCGCGATTGAAACCGTGGGCGATGTGTCTGGGATCACCAAAGGCGGTGCAGGACGCGAGGCGACAGACAAAGAAATCACGGGCGCAACCTATGCTGACGGTTTGGGTACGGCCGTTGCTGGGATCTTTGGTGGTCTGCCCAATACGTCCTTCAGCCAGAACGTCGGGTTGATCAGCATGACGGGCCTCATGAGCCGCCATGTTGTGACCATCGGTGCAATCTTCTTGATCGTTTGCGGGTTCATCCCGATGGTCGGCGCAATCATCCGCACAGTTCCGATTAACGTGCTGGGCGGTGGTGTGATCGTGATGTTCGGTATGGTTGCCGCAGCGGGTATTAACATGCTCTCCGAAGTCAACTGGAACAAGCGCAACATGGTGATTTTCGCGGTTTCTTTGTCCATCGGCCTTGGGCTTCAACTGGTGCCAGAAGCGTTGCAACATCTACCTAAAACAGGCCAGATTTTGTTAACCTCAGGTCTGTTGCCCGCAGCGGCGCTTGCAATCATTCTTAATCTGGTTCTACCACAAGACCTAGATTAAGCTTAAGACTCAAAACGTCAAAAGCCCCCGACATCCTCGGGGGCTTTTTTGTATCGAGCTTGCCGCACGCCGCAAGAATTTTTAAAAAATTCTTACCAAACTTCTTACAAAGAAGTTTCCCCCCAGCCGCCACCGCCGGGTGTTAACATCTCAAACACCCCGTCGGCTGGCAGGTCGATCTCGTCGTTGCCCTTAAGCTCAACCCGTCGCCCATCAGGAAACACGGCTGCATTGCGCCCCACGGCCCCGTCAGCACCTCCATCCACGCCAAACGGCGGCACGATCCGGTGCGAGCACAGCGTCGTCACCTTCACAGGTTTCAAAAACTGCATCACCCGCGTCGCGCCATTGCCGCCAGACCACTTGCCAACCCCGCCCGACCCATCGCGAATACCAAAGCTTTCCAACCTGACAGGAAAGCGTTTTTCCAATATTTCCGGGTCAGTCATCAGCGTGTTGGTCATATGGGTTTGCACCGCATCACAGCCGTCAAATCCAGGCCCAGCCCCTGTGCCCCCTGCAATGGTTTCGTAGTTCTGGAATTCCTCGTTACCCCAGATGAAATTGTTCATCGTGGCTTGCGAGCAGGCCATCACATGCAGCGCACCATATAGAGCATTGCAGGTCGCTTGCGAAACTTCCGTGTTGCCCGCAATCACCGCCGCCGGATATTCGGGGTTCAGCATCGTGCCAACCGGCGCGATGATCTTTAACGGCTTCAAGCACCCTTGATTAAGCGGAATATCCGCCCCGACCATGGTGCGAAACACATATAGAACCACGGCCGAACACACCGCAAATGGTGCATTATAGTTGCCGCGATCTTGCGCAGAAGTGCCGGTGAAATCTATCACCGCCTCACGCGCCTGCGCATCCACAGTCACCTTGACCTTGATCACCGCGCCCGAGTCCATCGGATAGCTGAACACACCATCTTTCAGCCGTTCAATCACCTGACGCACGCTTTCTTCGGCGTTGTCCTGAACGTGGCCCATATAGGCCTCGACCACGGGCAAGCTGAACTGCTCAACCACCCCCAACAGGGCTTGGCGTCCCGTCTCATTTGCCGCGACCTGCGCCTTTAGATCTGCCATGTTCTGCGGGATGTTGCGGCAAGGATATTTGCACGAGGCCAACACAGTCTCCGCCTTGGCTTCTTGCAACACGCCGCGTCGGACCAACCGGACGTTGTCAATCAAGACACCCTCGTCATCAATGTGCTGGCTGTCTGGTGGTGCCGAGCCCGGCGTGCGTCCGCCAATATCGGCGTGATGCCCGCGTGATCCCAGCCAAAACACCACACGGCCCGCAACGAACACCGGCGTCACCACGGTGACATCGGGCAAATGCGTGCCCCCGTTATAGGGTGAATTCAGCATGAAAGCGTCGCCCTCATGAATATCACCTGCATTCTCTCGCATCACGGTTTTAACACTGTCCGACATCGACCCCAAATGCACCGGCACATGCGGCGCGTTGGCCACCAGATCGCCACAATCATCGAAAATCGCGCAGGAAAAATCCAGCCGTTCCTTAATGTTCACCGACCACGATGTGTTAGCCAAGGTCGCGCCCATCTGATCGGCCACCGACATGAACAGGTTGTTGAACACCTCTAACAAAACGGGGTCCGCCGTGGTGCCCGCTGCCAAGGCGCGCTGCTTTTTAACGCCACGCTCAATGATCAAATTGCCCAAACCATCGACCCGCGCGACCCAACCCGCCTCGATGATGTTGGTGCCCGTAGCTTCTGTGATAATCGCGGGGCCGGTGACAGTCGCACCCTCAGTCAGGTTTTCGCGCACATAAAGTGGCGCATCCGTAGACGCGCCCTCGGCATAGAACGCCACTGTGGCTACAGCATCGGCAGGCGCCCCGGCGGCCCCCAAGCTTTTGGGCGCTTCGCCCGTTTCACCAATTGCCTCAACACTCACCATGTCAAACACGATGGCCCGCTCGGGTGACGTAAAACCGAACCGCTGTTTATGCACCACCTCAAACGCGACCTGCATGTCCGCCGCCGTACCAAAGGCAACCTCCAAAGCCTGATGTGATCCATCATAACGAAGGTAGGCTTTTTCAACCCGCGTGAGTTGCGCCACACCTTGCGCACGCACCTCGGCCTCGGCCTCGGCACGGATCAGCGCCAGCACCTCAGCGGCCTGATCAACCTGCTCCAACCCAGCATCAACCTGACGTTCGCGCAACGCCCGGATTTCGGCCAAGCCCATACCGTAAGCCGACAAAACCCCTGCATAAGGATGCACAAACACGCGGCTCATGCCCAGCGCATCAGCCACCAAACAAGCATGTTGCCCACCCGCACCGCCAAAGCATTGCAAGGTATATTGCGTCACATCATGGCCACGCTGCACGCTGATTTTTTTGATTGCGTTGGCCATGTTATCAACAGCAATCCGCAAATACCCTTCGGCCACGGCTTCGGGGGTTTCCAACGGCAATCCGGTGGCCGTTGCAATATCAGCCGCAAGGGCTGCGAATTTTGCGCGCACCACATCAACGTCCAAGGGCAGGTCGCCATTTGACCCAAACACATGCGGAAAATGTGCCGCATTCAGTTTACCCAACATCACGTTGCAATCGGTCACCGTCAGCGGGCCGCCGCGACGATAGCAAGCCGGCCCCGGATCAGCGCCTGCACTTTCAGGGCCAACCTGATAGCGCCCATCGCCAAAGGTCAGGATCGAGCCCCCACCCGCGGCAACCGTGTGTATATCCATCATCGGCGCGCGCATTCGCACGCCCGCCACTTCGGTTTCAAAGCTGCGTTCAAACTGGCCCGCGTAGTGGCTGACATCGGTGGATGTGCCGCCCATGTCAAAGCCGATCAAGCGTTCATACCCCGCCGCCTCGCCGGTTTTAACCATGCCGACAATACCGCCCGCCGGGCCGGACAGGATGGCGTCCTTGCCCTGAAACAGGCTAGCGTCCGTCAACCCGCCGTTGGACTGCATGAACAACAACCGCTCGCACCCGCCTTTGCCCACATCCAGCGCATCCGCCACCAGTGATACATAACCCCGTAAAATCGGCGACAGATAAGCATCAACCACAGTGGTATCGCCACGCCCAACCAGCTTGGCCAAGCGCGACACCTGATGGCTGGTCGATATCTGTGTATAGCCGATCTCTCGGGCGATCTCGCCAACACGCACCTCATGGTCTGGATTCAGGTAGCCGTGCAAAAACGCAACGGCCACGGCGCGGATACCCTTGGCATAGCCAGCTTGCAGCGCACTGCGGGCTGCGGGCTCGTCCAGTGGTGTAACAACGCCACCGTCAGCGTCCAAACGCTCCGGCACCTCGGCCACATCTTCATACAGTAGATCAGGGCGTTTGATTTCCAGGTCAAACAGCTTGGGACGGGTTTGGTAGCCAATCAACAAAAGGTCGCGAAACCCTTGCGTGATCAACAAAAGCGTGCGTTCGCCCTTGCGCTCAAGCAGCGCGTTGGTCGCCACAGTGGTGCCCATTTTCACAGCCGAAATCGCACCCTGAGGGAGTGGAGCATCCGCGGCCAGCCCCAGCATCTCGCGAATACCGTGAACGGCCGCATCTATATAGCGTTCTGGGTTTTCTGACAGCAGCTTGTGGGTGATCAAGGCCCCATCCGGCTGTCGGGCAACAACGTCGGTAAAAGTGCCGCCACGGTCAATCCAGAACTCCCACTGCGCCTTGCCCATGCTGCACCTCTACTTAAATTTATCCATTAGCTTTTGTATTTTCGTCCGCTCATCAGGTTGCTCTGAAACCGGCACGTCTTTGGGCGCGGTTGGCTTTGCAACCTTCTTCGCTTTGGGTTCCGCCCCCATCCGCAACCCGATCGCGTTCAGGAATTTGGCACTGTCACCCTCGGCCAAAAACGCCGCCCCGTCCTCGATCCCGCGCATCATATCATCAAGCCAATCCGCATCGGCCCGCGCAAAATCATGCAACACATAGCCCGACACACGATCCTTATGACCGGGATGGCCAATGCCGATCCGCACCCGCCCATAATTTTCGCCCAAATGTTGATGCAAGGAGCGCAATCCATTGTGCCCGGCATGACCACCGCCCTGTTTAACGCGGATTTTGCGCGGTGCCAGATCCAGCTCATCATGAAACACCATCACATCTTCAGGCGCTAGCTTATAGAACCGCATCGCCTCGCCTACCGATTGACCAGACAGGTTCATAAAGGTCTCGGGCTTTAGCAAGATCACCTTTTCGCGCCCCAAACGCCCCTCGCAAACTTGCCCCTGAAACTTGCGTCGCCACGGGGCGAACCCGTGATCAGATGCAATCCGGTCCAGCGCCATAAAACCAATGTTATGACGATTGTGCGCATATTTTGCACCAGGATTTCCAAGACCAACAAACAGGCGCACCGCGACCACTCCAAAAAAATTCTACTGCATCAGTATTAGGAAACTGCTAGGCAGGTTGCAACGACACATCACAAATGGATTTTCAGTTTGGCCCGATTTCTGATCAACGACTACATCGTGCACATCCCCAACCACCAAATGAATGACGCCATCCGCAACTCAATGGAGGGCGGACGCTATGAAGGCTATGAGACCGTCGCGGTGAAACAGCACATTGAGGTCGACGACCGCGTGTTGGAGCTTGGCTCTGGGGTTGGCTATATCGCGATGCAAGTTGCCAGCCGGATTGGCGGGGAAAACCTGTTGACGGTCGAGGCGAACCCCAAAATGGTCCCCGTGGTGGAAAAGAACCTTGCGGCCAACCTGATTGAGGGGGTGACGGTGATCAACGCCGCCGTGGTGCCCGACAGTTTCACCGGTGACCACGTTACATTCCACATGACGGCTGCCTTCTGGGCTTCGTCCATTGACCCAACAATGGTCAAAAAATGGAAATCAACCAAATCCATTGATGTGCCCGCCGTCAAAATCGGTGAATTGATGCAGGAGCACGAACCAACCGTGGTGATCATGGACATCGAAGGCGGCGAGCAGGGGTTGTTTGACTCGCCTTGGCCGGACCACGTCAGACTGTTGGTGATCGAGCTGCACCCACAAGTCTACCCCGACACGGTGATCAAACAAATCTTCGACCAAATGTCGGCGACAGGGTTCACCTATTGCCCCAAAGGCTCACGCGGCAAAGTCGTGGTGTTCAAACGCGTCGAGACCACCCCATAACCCCCAAACGCAAAACACGGGACCGATCAGGCCCCGTGTTTAATACCTTAGGAAAAATGGTCGCTACAGGATTACTCCTCCGAAGCGCCATCTTCTGCTGGGGCTTCGTCGCCCTCAACTGCATCACCTTCAGCCGCTTCTGCATCCGCAGCATCGTCTTCATCCGTTGCAACAGTCGGCGCCTGAACATTGGCAATAACAAAGTCACGGTCGGTGATTGTTGGCGTCACGCCCTCAGGCAATGTGATGCTGGAAATGGTGATCGTGTCGCCAACATCCAGACCGGCCAGATCAACAGTGATGTGATCAGGGATGTCACCAGCCAGAACATTCAGCTCAACTTCTGGACGCACAATGGTCAGAACGCCACCTTTGGACAGACCAACGCATTCTTCCTCGTTGATGAAATCAACGTGGATCGCCATGTTGATACGGCTGTCGCGGTGTAGACGCAGCAGATCAAGGTGGGTTGGCAAATCTTTGACAACATCACGCTGAACGTCGCGGCAAACCACACGCACATCGTCGTGGCCTTCAACTTTTAGGTTGAACAGGGTGGATAGGAACCCACCGGATTTCAACATTTTGAACAGACGGTTATATGGGATCGTGATCGGCAATGGATCTGCGCTACCACCATAAACCACACCCGGAACCAGTCCGTCACGGCGTGCTTGGCGGGCGGCCCCCTTGCCTGTCCCCTTACGTTCGTCGGCGATAAGATCTGGGATCTTTTTAGCCATAGTAATTCTCCTAGGTTATGCGGGCTCCTCCAAGGGTGTAGTCCCGCGTGAAGTCGCGCGTATAGACGGAGTCGGCGGGAATGTGAAGGGGGATTATACAGTCGCTGCAATCCAAGCAAACCGAGCTTAAACGCGCAACCCCAACCCGCTCGGAATCAAGGCGAAGCCGCCGAGCGATCGCCGGACCGCCCCATCGGACCGGCGATTTGAGGGCTGCGAGGTGGCTGGTAAAGAGTTGATCGTGCAAACGCACTGCTCGAAATCAAGATAAGTAAAGTAGTGAGAATTCGTATCATCTATCGACTTGTTTCACACTAGGATCGGAACTTGCCCTAGAACGAATTGAAAATTCCGCCCTCGGACCTTCTGCGCCTTCACGAGTAACAAAAAAGGCTTGGACATCTAGGTCAATATCTCTTTGATCGCGAGGCGCACCGTCAAGCCAAGGAAGGAGCACCGTAATTTTTTGGCTTTCGTAACCTTCAAATGGGGCAAGCGGTCCGTCTGGAAAGATAGCCTCATGATCCTGACCTCCGGATACCACAAACATAATACCCACATCACCGATTTTAAGTGGCGAGGTTTCGAGCAAAGCTACAGAGATTTCCAAATACCCCATATCTTTACAGGAGACACCATCGCTGCCGGTTCCACGACCAATAGAAACAATTTCAACTGACGGAACAGGTAGGTTGTCGTCGCGAAGATCAGCAACATCGGAATTATATTCAAAGATAGTCGTGGAAAACGCGGGCGAGCAGGCGCGTGTCGAAATTGGGAACAATCCCAATGCTGAAAAAATCAGAAAACCCATCGTCTTTATTTGTGATTGCCTCGGCATTTATTGTTCCTTCAAAATTTTTCTCGTCAAGATAACATGCCTGAATGGAATATCGTAACATCATTTTCTATACTAAATCGTCAGAGCTACAAATGCCGATCTTGAATCCATTGCCTGTTTTGTCCGGCACATCACAAACTACCACTCTCAAACCTCTTCCAACCACCCCACCAACGGCCTCAACCGTTCAAACGCCGCCAAACAGGTCGCAACCAAATCCCCCTCGGTGGCCACACCAACATCCAGATCGATCCACAACGCCAGCCCCTTGCGGCGCAGCAGATCGGCGCGGGGATGGTCTTTGTCATACCCGCTCGGCACTCGTTTCAACTGGGGTTCGTTCAGCCGTGCGCCCTGCCCCTGCAACGCTTCCACGATCTGCGCCAACTCGGCCCCGCGTGAACCCGCAACCGCCTCGCGATAGCGCACCAACCCTTCGCCATCAAAGCTGAACTTGCCCGCGCCCAGCACCAGCCGATCCGGCTCCAACCCGAAAAACCACGCCGAGGTGGTCTGGCGGTGATCACCCGCTGCAAACAGAATGTGCTGATAGGGTTTGTAGGGTGTCTTGTCCTTGGCGAACCGCACGTCGCGATAAATGCGAAAAATCTTGCTTTGATGCGCCCCGCCCGTCAGCCCATCCAACCCCTCGACCATCAGACGACAAAACGCCACCGAGGCGTCTTTGACATAGGTCTCATAGTCACCCTTATGGTCGGCAAACCACTCCCGATCATTGTGGGCTTTTAGGTCGGCTAAAAACGCCACGGCTTTGGGATGAAAATGAAATGCACTCATGATTTTGGCTCCAATGTTGTGGTGAATCGCAGTGCCAAGGAAACCCATACCACATCCAAAAGACAACTTTTTGTTTTTGCGGGCTCGACCCGTTAGCGCATGGTCACCATGGCCTTGATCTTCACGGCTTTCTCAAAATGGTCCAATTGATGTGTCTTTCCACCACGTTGCAGCCTCCATCAGCCGTTCAGGATTATCATTCCGGTTCTTGAAAAACGCGTAAAATGACACGCCCACCCCGTCACCCTTACTGGCTATTTTGGCGTCGCAAACGTCAATGATTTTCTGGCACAACTCGGAGTTCATCTTTGGCATAGCCTACTCCCAATTCCCTGAAAATCCTTTGGGAACCTGCAAAACACCGCGGTCCAGACCTTCAACTGATTTGCGCCCGCATAGCGCCATCGACAGATCCAATTCTTTGTGGATCACTTCCAATGCCTTGGTTACACCGGCCTCACCCATCGCGCCCAGACCATAGGTGTAGGCGCGGCCAATGTAGGTGCCCTTGGCCCCCATCGCCATCGCCTTTAGCACGTCCTGACCGCTGCGAATGCCGCTGTCCAGATGGACCTCGACCTTGTCGCCAACAGCATCCAAAATAGGCCCCAAAGCACGGATCGAGCTGATCGCCCCATCCAGTTGCCGTCCGCCGTGGTTGGACACAATAATCGCGTCCACCCCGACTTTTGCAGCCATTTTGGCGTCTTCAACATCAAGTATCCCCTTAAGGATCACCTTACCGCCCCACATCTTTTTGAACTCGGCAATACGTTTCCAATCCAGTGATTGGTCAAAAGCTTGCGCGGTCCATGACGACAGCGACGACGGGTCAGATACGCCATGCGCATGCCCTACGATATTGCCAAAGAACCGACGCTTGGTCCCCAACATACCAAGGCCCCAATGCACCTTGGTCATCATATTGGCGATAGATTTCACCGTTAGTTTGGGCGGGGCGGACAGGCCGTTTTTCAAATCCTTGTGACGCTGCCCCATCAGTTGCAAATCAACCGTTATGACGATAGCCGAACAATTGGCGGCGCGGGCGCGTTCAAACAAACGCCCCATGAAATCAAGGTCTTTCAGGGTGTAGACCTGAAACCAAAACGGCTTGGTGGTGTGTTCGGCCACATCCTCGATTGAGCAAATCGACATGGTCGACAACGTGTAGGGCACTCCGAATTTCTCGGCAGCCTTAGCGGCTTTGATTTCGCCATCAGCGCATTGCATGCCCGTTAATCCGACCGGGGCCAAAGCAACGGGCATCGCCACATCTTCGCCAATCATTTTGGTTGCAGTGCCGCGCCCCGTCATATCTGTCGCCACACGTTGACGCAGATAAATCTTGTCAAAATCTGAAGTGTTCTCGCGAAAGGTTTGCTCGGTCCAACTGCCGCTTTCGGCATAATCATAAAACATCTTTGGTGTACGACGTTTATAGATTTTCTTGAGATCGGTGATTTCTGTGATCACGGGCATATGCAGATTCCTTGGGGCTTAGACTATGCGTTACCATGTTTAAGCCCCAAAGCCGCCGCTCATCAAGTCTTACGGCATTCCTCGCGGCAAATAGCCAGCGAGGAATGCGCGTTTAGCGGATGATGAGCGGCCTGTTTTACAATGCCAAACGGCGCCCTAGATAATCAAGATGTCGGCTTCCAACCCAACCAGCGTATTGACCCCTTCCAAGGTAATCGTATTGCCACCCCCAAAATCAATCACCACATCACTGCCGACAACCGACGCATAGGTGCTGACCACCTGAGCGGCCGTCAAACCGCCGCCCCAAATGGCATCGTCCAAACGCATCGTATCTTCGCCGGTTACGTAATCAGTCACAACATCGGTGTCAAAAGCAGCTCTGAAAACAAAGACATCCGCATCCGCGCCACCAGACAGCAAATCATTGCCGCTGCCACCTTCCAAACGGTCATTCCCGGCGCTGCCGTACAACCGATCTGCACCGGCTTGGCCGTACATCAGATCGTTGCCGATATTGCCAAACATCCGGTCGTCGCCATCGCCGCCAAACATCCGGTCGCCGCCGCCGCCACCATAAAGGCGGTCATTGCCGTCATCGCCGAATATCCGGTCATTGCCATTATCGCCATAAATCCGATCGTTATCATCCCCGCCAAACAACCGGTCATTGCCATTGTCGCCATGGATAAGCTCGTTGCCGCCTCCGCCTCTTACGATGTCATTGCCGCTGCCACCATTGATCTGGTCCGCACCATTCGCACCTGATTGTGAAGTGTCGAAAAATTCATCATCACCAGACCCCAGATTAACCACATCCCGGCCGTTTCCGCCCCAAACGCGATCATTGCCAGATCCACCATACAGGCGGTCATTGCCGCTGTCGCCATACAGGCGGTCATCGTCGTTGCCGCCATTCAGCCGGTCATGGCCGGTACCGCCAGTCAATCTGTCATTGCCATCCAGTCCGGAAACAATGTCATTGCCAACGCCTGCGTCAATAATATCAGCCGTCGCACCACCAGTGATGGTGTCATGTTCGACAGACGAATGCGCCACAAAATCCTCAAGCCCGAAAGCCGTATTCGCTGCAAATGGACCCGAGGTCACGGCACCCGCAAAAGTGATCGACGCCTCGAGTGCGTTCCATTCGGCAAGCGTCGTTATCATAAGCGGCGGACCGCTCAACTGGAAGGTCATATCAACATTTGCAATGGGGTCATAAAACGACAAAACCGTAATGACCTGACCACCGACCAGCACATAACCAACCAATGCATCCAAATCCGTTGCTGGGTTACTCAAGTTAACGACAATGCCGTTATAAGCAACCTCAAGCAGGAATTCCGTACCCGAGGCTGGCTCTAAATCAACCGTTGGAAAAGTATCCCCTGGATAAAACACTGGGTTGCTGTATGACAGTGTAAATATGTCAGAGGTAACGCCGGTGAATACGGCAGAATTCAAGCTAATCGCTGTGCCGCTATTGTTATACCCTACAGCAAGGCCGGTAATTGTATGTGTCGTCATGTTCTTCCCTTTCAATATTTTCAATTCACAAAGCGTTTACTCAATCTAAAACACGACAACCTTGCGGTGCCACAATAGCGAGTTCACCCAATCGGCATTTTGGTCCCCGCCCCCCGTTGGAACGCCAAAATCGACGCTCCAACCGCACCCCTTTTCCAGACCCCTCACAGCTCATGGAGAATCCCAAAATAAGGTAAGTCGTTTCATGATACATCACTCGTTCGGGTGATCAACGCCTATGCGGCAATTATTCTTTGTCTATCGGCACGCGCGTGGCAGCAGCCGTACGAATAATATCGCTTTGCGTCGAACACCGCAGTTTTTGTGAAATGGTTTTAAGCTGGGCTTTGACCGTGTTAATGCTCACATCTCGCCGCGCCGCAACGTCTGCCAATCGAAACCCCTGCACGAGCAATTCAACAATTGCACCCTCGGCCACTGAAAGCTGCGCCAATGCCATCACCCCTTTCGCGGACAATACGCCTTTGCGGGCGGGATCAATAACCGTCACGAAGGCGCATTTCAAACCCACTTCTAGCTCGGACTGGCTATCGGAAAGCGCGCGTACTGAAACCAGATAATCATATTCACCCGAAGGACGTGATGCGGCAAGCAAACTGTTGCCTTTCTCTATCTCGCCTCTGAACAGCCCATTGGCCTCGCCAACCATCATCTCCAACGCCTTGGTTTGATCTTGCGATTGCAGGCTCAAGTGCTTGGCCTTGGTCAAAGCAAAGCCATCTTTTTGATCCAGAATGCGCCCAGCTTCCTTGTTTTGTTCGATAACACAGCCCGTCGCATCCACCAAAAACACCCCTAACCCAAGCGCGTCAAGAATTGATAGCGACGCTTGATAGCGCGCCCTAAGCGCCTGCAGCGTACGCCCCAACGACACACTGCTTGCCATGATAGGCAAGACAAAATCGGACCGCGCGTCCCCGATAAATCTTTTCCACTCGGAATCCTGCTTATGCTGGAAAAACAGGCCATCAATCCATGGGCCCGTCTTATTCAAAGCGGCGGCAACCCGCATAGAAAAACCCCAATCGGCGGTGATGTCCCTGACATTGGAGTGGGGCAGTTCATCGTAGCGGTTCACGTCAAACATCTTCAACTCATCATAAAGCGTCTGGGCAGGGTTTTGACACAAAAACAGATACCCGGGCTGGTCGCCCACATCATCACCGCGTTGCATCATCTCAAGCACATCTGGCGTCAGGTTTTTACGGAAAAAATCGCTCCATGCAAAGTTCATACGGAACTCTCGAAACTCGTGAACCGAAAACATACAGGACGCCGAAACCTGGAACGTCTCGTTGAACATGTCCAGCGCATGACCCCAGTTTTCGGGCGCAGAACTACAGCCCAAGATGCCTTCTACAAGGTCTCTCACATCTACCCCAACGCTGCTTTAGCGGCGCCCCTTCTTACACATAACATTCTTAACCCGGCGGCGCTGCTCGAAGCTCCAGTCCGTATCCACAACATATTTTACCTTCACACTCAACGTTTTCCAACCGAAAGGATGCACCCAGCAAGTAAAAAATCCCTAAATGGTTTCGATCTTCCCCGCATAGACCTTGACGATATGTTCATCCGCTTTGGCAGCCAACGCCGCAATCTCGCGATTTTGCAATTCGCTCAACAAACCGCCCTCTGGTGCTGCTGCGATTGACGCCAAAGCCACATCCCGCGCCTCTTCAAAGGCCCCGCGCCGCGCCTTCAGCTCGTAATCATCCCGACCATCGCGCTGAAACACCTTGGGAATGAACTGATCGCGGCATTGGCTCACCGTATGATCGCTGTCCAGAAAATGCCCGCCCACACGAATCGACGATAACTCATCCCAGTTCAAACTGGCTTCGTCAATTTCAGGCGAGCGCAAGAACCGCCGCACCATGCCGCCGATTTCATTGTCCAGAACCGCCTGAACGGGGCTGAACACCGTCGCACATTCCAACTGGCCAATACCACCCAGAATATCCGCGCCTGACAGGGCCACATTTTGCATCAACATAGCGCGCTCGGCCATAGATTGATGATCGGCATCCGGCGTGTCCGACCCGGACCCATAGGTATGGGCCATCATCCCGAGGTTTTTCATCAGCTGGATCGACATATTGGCCGCCTGCATTGCCTCGACGCTGGATTGCAGCGCCGATCCCGTGCGCATATCCAGCGTGAACATCAGCGGCGTGGCAATCACCGGGGTTCCAGGGGCAAGGATATGCGCCATCGTCATCATCCCCAGAATTTCCGCCGCCGCCATTAGTGCCATTGCAGGCACAGATAGGGGCGCAGTTCCCCCTGCCGAGGGCAAGGAACAGGCATGGATCGGCACGCCATACTGGCCCGCCTGAATGATCACCTCGGTGTCCATGAACTTGAACTCAAGCGGCGTGAACGAACAGGTGATCACCGATGTCGAGGGCCGCGCCCGCAAAACATCCTCGCCCCCCGCCGCAATCGCCGCGATTTTCATCAGATACTCGATGTTTTCCTTTTGATAGGGCTGCATCCAGACGTGTTTATGGGTGTTGGCGCTAATCTTGGCAAAGCTGTGAATATCCGCCGTCACCTCAGGCACACCATGCACAAACGGATGCGCGATAAAGCCGACCTGATCCAGATCACTGGCCACCAACGCGATCTCGCGCGCGGCCTCCAAATCCATGTTCCGATAGCTGGCATCACGCGGGTTCACATAGCCATGTCCGCCAGTGCCCGTGCGCAGAATGAAGCCCTTGTCGGCCCGCGGCACTTGCATGTCAAATTCGGGTTTGCGCCCCGCAAACAACGCCGATTT
>DEIK01000029.1:33651-36639 GCA_002352425.1 Rhodobacteraceae bacterium UBA2776 | reverse complement strand
CCTGCCGCCAAAAACGCGGCCTTGGCGACCGGATGCACCACCATCACGCCGTAATCCGCCAACAAGGCGAAGGTGCGTTCTTGCATGTAAGCCATCCGGTCGGCGTCCAAAAATCCGAAACTGGGGCGGGCGGCGAATACGCTATCCATTGAAAAGGCGTCGGCGGGTTTAATGGTTTTCGGCGGGTTCTTGCGGCCGCGTCTTTGGGGCCGTGTGGTTGGGTTGCTTTCGCTCATGTCCATACCTCCTGAAAGTTTCAGAGCTGATATGGCACACACCGTTTTGCTCACTGCCTGCCGACTTGAGCAAGGGAAAGCTAGCAAACAAAGGGGGAGCTGGCAAATGTATTGTTTTGGTCGTGTGAGTGGGACAAAGCTACCGTTCAATTTCCCAGCAAGGTCAAAGTTGCGTCATAATTTCTCGTTATCACCATTGTGGTAAGAACAATTTAGGTGGTCTTTGTTATGGCGGAAATTCTAGAGTTGATTGTCGTGTTCCTCGCCTCAATCATCTATGGCTCAGAGGGCAGCCCAAGACATCCAATTTGGCGTAATCTTATACGGTTCATAGCCTTCAGCGGTGCTGTTGTTTCAGTTTTTAGCCTGCTGGGATTGCTTGGAAAATATGACTTTCCGATTGTCGTAGTTGCTGTTTGGTCGATATGTTCGTTGATAATAATTTCCGCTGAGTACTACGTTGGTTCAAAGAAAGTCGCTTTTGCCGCCCTTACAGCGTCTGCCGTATGGTTCCTCGTCGTATTGATAACGTTAGATACTCTGTAATTTCTACTAGACCTAAGCCAAGAGAAGCCCGAGAATGCCAAAACAGTGAAGTAGCCACGGGCTCAAAGCAGGCCAACGCGCAGGGTGCCCAATTCCAACAACCTCACACCGTCTCCAACGCCCAAAGTGCCGCCGCCCCGTCATACAACCGCCGCATGATCTGCATCTCGCTCACCCCCAACCGTGCTGACGGGGACACGTCGACCAAGCCGTCCGAACCCGCGTCCGAATGCTCGCCGCCTGCCCCGCGCACCGCCAGCCCCCGCGATTTGGCCTCGGTTGTGACACGGGTCAGATCAGTGCCGCTTTTGGTCAGGTGTGGCAGCTTCATGTGCAAACTGCAGCGCATTCCCGCCCCCAGATTGGTCGGACAGGATGCTATCGCACCGTATTTATCCGACATCGCAAAGGCGGGCAACAGATCGCCTAGAATTTGCAGCCCGTCATGCAGCCGTGCAAACAAGGCGTTCAGATCGCCCCCTGTCTGCATCGACATAATCCGCAAGTGGTCCTCTTCACCGACCCAGACCAGAAAATCCTCGGCCTCGGACACATACATGCCGCGCCCATAGGGCCAATCGCCCGAGATGCCCGCCACGTTCAGATATTTGTCGCCTGACATGTCCTTGAACATCTGGTGGGCTGCGACCCGACGCTGGTATTCAGCCGCGTCAATTTCATAGGGCGAGCCCGGTGTGATCGACAGATACTGACCACCAAAATCTGGGTTTTCGGCCAGCTTGGCAAACGCCGCCGCCGCCACGTCCTCGAATACCACGCGCTGCTCTTTGCTCATCGCACCGGGCAGAGGGAAGCTGGCAACATTGCGCGCCACCCGCACCCGCATGGAAACCTGTTTCAGCTTGGCATCAATCGCGCCCAGATCGGAAGTCACAGCACTGGTATCCCAATCATGCGGCTGGGCAATCGGCGTGCCCGCCTCAATGCCATGAAAATCGCGGATCATTGCATCCAGCAAGGGGGCAAACTGCGCATAGTCATCTGGTGCCATCGCATAGGCACCCATCGAACTGTTTTCGTTCTGAACCCCCGAGGCGATGATTTTGCGAAGGCGCGCCTGTAGCGGCGCGTCCAGACCAAGGTAGTAATCCGCATCAAAATGGCGGGCCATCAGGTTGTCGGGGTGGGATTGCTTAACCTCGTCAATCCGCGCGATCAGTTGCTCGTCGGTCATGGGTGCTCCTATTTATCTGGCGCGTCTTTTGTTATTTTACCCCCGATGCGCCCCATCTGACAGAGTTTTCACAAAGGCCAGCACATCCGTCACACTGTCGCCTGCCGCAATCCGCGCCACGATGGCCGAGCCAACAACAGCTCCGTCCGCCACCTTAGCCACCGCTTCGGCCTTGGCGGGGGTGTTGATGCCAAAGCCGACAATCACCGGAATATCAGTCTGCGCCTTGATCCGCGCCACTTCGGGACCAACATCAGCCGCTTCAGCTTCGGCGGCGCCGGTGATGCCGTTGATCGACACGTAATACACGAACCCCGAGGTGTTTTGCAGAACCTTGGGCAGGCGCGCATCATCCGTGGTCGGAGTGGCCAAACGGATAAAGTTCATGCCCGCCGCTTGGGCCGGAATGCACAGTTCGCTGTCTTCTTCAGGTGGCAGATCGACCACGATCATCCCGTCAATGCCGGAGGCTTTGGCATCCATCAAAAACTTGTCCACACCGCGATTATAGATCGGGTTGTAATAGCCCATCAAAACGATTGGGGTGACATCGTCACCCTTGCGAAACTCCCGCGCCAATTCCAGCGTGCGCTCCAACGTCATACCCGCCGCCAAAGCTCGTTGCCCAGCCAGTTGAATGGTCGGACCATCCGCCATCGGATCGGTGAACGGCAAACCAAGTTCGATCACATCAACCCCCGCCGCGGGCAGGCCTTTGACGATCTCTAGCGATGTATCAAAATCGGGATCACCCGCCATAATATAGGACACGAATGCCTTTTTCCCCGCCGCGCGCAGCTCTTCAAATTTTTGGTCAATGCGTGTCATGTCATCCTCACTATTTGTTGCAAGCGGTTTGCGCCAAATTGCGCGGAAAATCAATGCCCCGCTTGACCTTGGGCCACTTCCCACCCTAGATGCGGCATTATTCTATAAGGGGATCAGATCATGGGTTTTAAAATGGGTATCGTTGGAATGCCGAATGTCGGCAAATCCACGTTGTTTAACGCG